>NZ_CP010796.1:1500000-1770000 GCF_001483965.1 Carnobacterium sp. CP1 | reverse complement strand
CAAAAACACAGGTCTCTGCTAAATCGAAAGATGACGTATAGGGGCTGACGCCTGCCCGGTGCTGGAAGGTTAAGAGGATGGGTTAGCTCTCGAGCGAAGCTCAGAATTGAAGCCCCAGTAAACGGCGGCCGTAACTATAACGGTCCTAAGGTAGCGAAATTCCTTGTCGGGTAAGTTCCGACCCGCACGAAAGGCGTAATGATTTGGGCACTGTCTCAACGAGAGACTCGGTGAAATTATAGTACCTGTGAAGATGCAGGTTACCCGCGACAGGACGGAAAGACCCCATGGAGCTTTACTGCAGTTTGATATTGAGTGTTTGTACAGCTTGTACAGGATAGGTAGGAGCCGATGAAACCAGGACGCTAGTCTTGGTGGAGGCGTTGGTGGGATACTACCCTTGCTGTATGACCACTCTAACCCACAGCCATGATCTGGCTGGGAGACAGTGTCTGACGGGCAGTTTGACTGGGGCGGTCGCCTCCTAAAGAGTAACGGAGGCGCCCAAAGGTTCCCTCAGAATGGTTGGAAATCATTCGTAGAGTGTAAAGGCAGAAGGGAGCTTGACTGCGAGACCTACAAGTCGAGCAGGGACGAAAGTCGGGCTTAGTGATCCGGTGGTTCCGCATGGAAGGGCCATCGCTCAACGGATAAAAGCTACCCTGGGGATAACAGGCTTATCTCCCCCAAGAGTCCACATCGACGGGGAGGTTTGGCACCTCGATGTCGGCTCATCGCATCCTGGGGCTGTAGTCGGTCCCAAGGGTTGGGCTGTTCGCCCATTAAAGCGGTACGCGAGCTGGGTTCAGAACGTCGTGAGACAGTTCGGTCCCTATCCGTCGCGGGCGCAGGAAATTTGAGAGGAGCTGTCCTTAGTACGAGAGGACCGGGATGGACACACCGCTGGTGTACCAGTTGTTCTGCCAAGAGCATCGCTGGGTAGCTATGTGTGGACGGGATAAACGCTGAAAGCATCTAAGCGTGAAGCCCCCCTCAAGATGAGATTTCCCATCACGCAAGTGAGTAAGACCCCTGAGAGATGATCAGGTAGATAGGTTGGAAGTGGAAGTACAGCGATGTATGGAGCGGACCAATACTAATCGGTCGAGGACTTAACCAATTTTTTAAACGGTGTCTTGGTTTCGACACGATGTTGCAAAAGAAAAACACTATCCAGTTTTGAGAGAACACCGTTCTCTTGATGAAAAAATGTGCGGTGGTGACGGCAAGAAGGTCACACCTGTTCCCATGCCGAACACAGCAGTTAAGCTTCTTAGCGCCGATGGTAGTGAAGGGTTTCCCTTTGTGAGAGTAGGACGCTGCCGCGCAATCTAAAAAGGTACCATCTTCGGATGGTACCTTTTTTGTGTTATACTGAATAACAATAACGGATTTAAGGTTATATTAAATGAAAAATCACCATCGTAAACGGTTATCTGAAGAATTTTTAGGTAAGATACATTCCATGAGCAGCATCTTTAATTTCTTTACTGTTTTGTTTTTTAGAACAATGGAGGTGTGTGGGTGATGAAAAAAAAAACTGAGACTTCACAAAGCCAATCAAAAGCAGCTATTCAAACATTAGTGAGATTCAGTAAAAAGGATATTGACCAAATCTATAGTGAATTGGACACAGATAAAGAGGGATTGTCTGATGAAGCGGTAGCAGAAAAAATAGAAAAATACGGTCTCAATCAACTAACTCATGAAAAAAGTGTTCCATGGTATAAGCAGTTGATTAAATCTTTTATCGATCCATTTACTTTAGTATTGATGACATTAGCAGTAATCTCTTTTATAACTGACGTTTTGTTATCTCCTCCCGAAAGCCGCAGTTTTAAGACTGTGATCGTTATCAGTACTTTAGTAGCTATTAGCGGATTTTTGAAATTCTCACAAGAATACCGTTCAAACAAAGCCGCGGATAAGCTTAAGACATTGATCAGTTCGACTTCAGATATTCTGCGAAAAAAATCAGGTATTCAAGAAATAGATGTGGAGAACATTGTGCCTGGAGATATTATTAGTTTAGCAGCGGGTGATATTATTCCTGCTGATTTAAGGCTGATAGTCAGTAATGATTTACTGGTAAGCGAATCATCTTTAACAGGTGAATCAGAACCGGTTGAAAAAGTTGCTTCTCCTTTAAACAGCATTTCTGACGATACAGGGGTCACTGAACTGAGCAACATCTGTCTGTTAGGAACAACGATTGCAAGCGGTAGTGCGACAGGCATTGTGCTTGCTACGGGAGATGCTACTTACTTTAGTTCAATCGCGTCTTCTATTGTAACGCAAAAAAATAAAACCAGTTTTGATAAAGGCATAAAAAAAATTAGTTTGCTTTTAATTAGATTGATGATATTAATGGTTCCTTTAGTCTTTGTCGTAAATGGGATCACGAAAGGAGACTGGCTGCAGGCACTGTTATTTGCTATTTCTATTGCGGTAGGACTGACGCCGGAAATGCTGCCAGTCATTGTGACAACGAACCTTGCAAAGGGAGCCATTTTAATGGGCAAGCATAAAACGGTGGTCAAAGAATTGGACGCTATTCAAAATTTCGGTGCAATGGATATCTTGTGCACGGATAAAACAGGAACGCTGACAATGGATGAAATGACCGTTACAACGTATTTGAACGCTCGGGGTGAAGAAGATCCAACGGTCTTAAGAAAAGCTTATTTGAATAGTTTCTTTCAAACAGGTTTACGCAATTTGATGGATGTTGCAGTTCTTGAAAAGGGAAAAGATAACGGGTTCAGCAATCTTGAACACCAGTACAGTAAAGTAGAAGAAATCCCATTTGATTTTATCCGAAGAAGAATCTCAGTGGTTTTAAAAGACACGGAAGGCAAAAATAAAATGATAACGAAAGGTGCTTATGAAGAGATAATAGGCATTTGTACTCAAGTAGAAAACGGCGGAAAAATAGAAACCCTTACAGCAGATGAAAAGAAAGAAGCTTTGGATAGAGCTAAAAAGTTAAGTAGTGAAGGCATTCGAGTGATTGCCATTGCTCAAAAAGAACAACCAGCAGCTAGCGAAGCAACAAGCAAAGCGGAAGAAAAAGAATTAGTATTAGCAGGTTTCGTGGGTTTCTTAGACCCGGTCAAAGAATCTGCAGGCGAAGCTCTAAAAGTGCTTGAAGAGGATGGCATAGACGTTAAAATTTTAACAGGGGATAGCGGAGCGGTCACTCTTAAAGTCTGTCAAAATTTAGGATTAGTTGTTCAAAGAGTTTTGCTAGGCAACGAAATCGGCAAAATGTCAGATGAAGAGCTGGCAGCTGCTGTAGAAGAAACCAGTGTCTTTGCCAAACTTGAGCCGTTACAAAAATCTCGTATCATCCAATCTTTACAAGAAAAAGCCCATATTGTAGGCTATATGGGAGATGGCATCAATGATGCTGCCGCACTTCATCAAGCGGATGTTGGCATTTCAGTCGATACCGCTGTTGGGATCGCTAAAGATTCAGCCGATATTATTTTACTTGAAAAAGATTTGCGGGTATTAGAAGAGGGCGTTATTGAAGGACGCAAAGTCTTTGGCAATATCATGAAATATATTAAAATTACAGTCAGTTCTAACTTTGGGAATGTTTTTAGTGTCTTACTGGCTAGTTTGGTACTGCCGTTTTTGCCGATGCTGCCCATTCAGCTGCTCGTTCAAAACTTATTGTACAATATATCTCAACTAGCCATACCTTGGGATACAATGGATCAAGAATATTTAAAAAAGCCGCGTAAATGGAACGCTGATGATATCGGAAAGTTCATGTTATTTGTTGGACCGATCAGTTCTATTTTTGATGTCGTAACGTTTTTAGTGATGTGGTTTATTTTTAAAGCTAATACACCAGCCATGCAGTCTTTGTTTCAAACAGGCTGGTTTGTGGTCGGGCTTTTATCTCAAACGTTGATTGTACACATGATTCGAACCGAAAAAATTCCTTTTATAGAAAGCAGAGCTACGCTTCCAGTAATGGCATTGAGTGGCGGTATGATGCTGATAGGAGCTGGTTTGCCGTTTACACCTTTTGGCACATCTATCGGCTTAACAGCATTGCCGCTAGCTTATTTTCCTTGGTTGATTGGAATTTTATTCAGTTATAGCTTGTTGTTGCAATTGGTAAAAAAAAGATACATTAAAAGATTTAATCGATGGCTTTAAAGGAGATGAAAAAACAAGCAGTGGGGAAAAAGAGCCGTATTTAATGATCAAGGATAAAAATCAGCGGTATTTTACTGGTTCGTCCACTGTTCAATAGTACAAATCTTAGGATAAGCAGTTGAATAGTTGAACATTAAAAATAGGCCTGCTCTTTTCTTAGAGGAAATGAAGAAAGGAATGGAATGTTCTTTAATTACGGTCAAAACATGGTAAAATAAAGGTGACCACGTAGGTTATCTTTTTAAAAATTGTTTGATGGTTGGGCACTCTCTCATAACTCAGGAACTTTACGTATAAACAAAAAGGAATGAATACAAATGGAGACTAATAAAAAATCAATATTTATTGGATTAGGGATATTTTTGATTTTGATTGGAGGCTTTTATATTTTTAAAAGCATGCAGTACCAGGATCAATTTCTGCCTAAAACCACTGCTGACGGTATCTCTATCGGAAAGCAAACAGTAGAAGAAGCAAACAAAACACTTCAAAAACATTACCAAGAAAAAACGTTTAAAGCGACCGAAAAAGGCGAAGAACTGTTTGCCTTTACTGGATCTGATATAGGTGTATCGAATGATTTTAGCGAAACGCTAGAAAAACAATTAGCGAAACAAAATCCTTGGTCATGGCCAGTGAGTCGTTTTAGTTCCAAGAACAAACAAGTAGCCATTGAAGGGGCTGCCTCGGATGAAGCACAAGTAAAAGAATTTGTAGCTGCTTTGCCATTGGGAAATGAAAACCGTACAAAACCGGTAAATGCAACGCTTAAAAAAACAGAAACAGATTTCGAAATTCAGCCTGAAGTGAAAGGGAACAGTTTTGATTTAGAAAAAGTCAATCAGCTGATCAGAGAGGCTGTTCAAAAAAACTCAACTACTATAGAGTTGGAGCAAGCGTATGCTACTCCAACGGTTTATGCAGACGATGAAGCATTGCAAGCCAATTTGGCAGAGGCAAAAAAACTAAGCGATCTGTCGATCACTTATCAAATATTTGGTTCAGAAGAGATTGTGCCACGTGAAACATTAGTCAATTGGCTGAATGTGGACGATACAGGTTCAGTGGGAGTAGATAAAGCTCAACTCACTGCTTATATGCAAAAATTAAGCGATAAGTACAGTACGTATGAGAAAGCTCGTGATTTTACCTCTTCTAAAAAAGGTGTGGTCAGTGTTCCAGCTGGAACGTATGGTTGGACTTTAGATGTGGCACGGGAAACAGAAGCTCTGGCTGAGGATATCTTGGCTGGTAAGGATGTTGACCGGACTCCCCGCTACAATGGATCTGGATATGCAGATGATGGTAATGAGTTTGGAGAAAATTATATAGAAATCGATTTAGAAGCACAACATATGTGGTTTTACAAAGATGGAAAGTTAGCTTTAGAGACGGATGTTATCACTGGTAAACCAAGTACACCGACTCCTAAAGGAATCTTTTATGTTTGGAAACAAGAACGCAACGCTACCTTAACCGGTGAAGATTATGCAACGCCGGTTGATCATTGGTTGCCGATCGACTGGAGCGGAGTAGGAATCCATGATTCACCATGGCAAACGAATTATGGTGGGAAAACTTATTTGACCAAAGGTTCTCATGGGTGTATAAATACTCCTCCTGAGGTAATGGTAAAGATATATGATCAAATTGAGATCGGAACGCCTGTAATTGTTTATTAAAATAGAAAAAGCGCAACGAAATGAAACTTTTCGTTGTGCTTTTTTTATGAAAGGCTATACTTTTTATAAGGCAGTGCCGTTAAATAATCAAGTTATCAAGAGAAAGATAATTAAGGAGGACTTTTTTTGAAACAACAGTATGTTATTGGGGTCGATATGGGAACAACCAGCACAAAAGCGGTTTTGTTTGAACCGAATGGAACAGCGATAGATGTAGCGTATACAGCCTATCCGTTGATCAAGGAAACACCCGACATGGCGGAACAAGATTTAGATGTTTTATTTGAGGCCGTGTTGTTAAGTGTTGGAACATTAATGGATAAGACAGCCTGCCGTCCTGAAGATATTCTATGTGTTAGTTTTTCAAGTGCCATGCACAGCTTGATTGCGATGGACCAACTGAATCAACCTTTGACGAGAAGCATTACATGGGCAGATAATCGTTCAGCCAAATGGGCGGATCAATTAAAAGAAACAAACGGTTTAGAAATATACCACCGGACAGGAACACCGATTCATCCTATGTCTCCATTAGCTAAAATCATTTGGTTGAGAGAAGAGCATCCTGTTATTTTTAATAAAACAGCAAAATTTATTGGTATAAAAGAATACATTTTTTATCAATTATTTGGTGAATACATAGTTGATTATTCCATTGCTTCTAGCACGGGTTTGTTTAATATTCATGATTTCAAATGGGACAGTCTGGCCTTAGCAACCGCTGGTATTGACGAAAGTCGATTGTCCAGTTTAGCAGCACCGACTAATCAACTAGCGGGAATGTCGGCGAAGTATGCAGAGCAAATGGGGCTTTTGCAAGATACTCCATTTGTTCTGGGAGGAAACGACGGCTGTCTTTCCAATTTAGGAGTAGGAGCTGTGGAGCCAGGGATAGCAGCGGTCACTATTGGAACAAGCGGCGCAGTTAGAATGGTCACCGATCGTCCGGTTACAGATCCGCAAGGGCGGACCTTTTGTTATGTTTTAGATGAAAAACATTGGGTGATCGGGGGCGCAGTCAATAACGGCGGCGTGGTTTTAGAATGGGCAAGCCATCAGTATTTTCAAATGGAACAGCAATTGGCCGGTGAAAAGGAACAGACAGCTTACGATTGCTTGATGGAACAAATTGCTGCTGTGCCAGCCGGTTCTAAAGGCTTGTTTTTTCATCCTTACCTCAACGGCGAACGTGCGCCGTTATGGGATGCAGAAGCACGCGGTTCGTTTTTTGGAATTAATACGATGCACCGTCCTGAACATTTTTTGAGAGCGGTTTTAGAAGGCATCTGCTTTAATCTTTACGACGTTCTACATGATTTGACTGAATTGGCGGGCAAGCCTAAAAAAATCATGGCAACGGGCGGGTTTTCAAGATCAGAAGTTTGGCGCCAAATGTTGACAGACATTTTTAATCAGGAATTAACATTGCCGGAAAGTTTTGAAAGTTCTTGTTTAGGTGCGGCAGTCTTCGGCTTAAAAAGCATGGGAGTCATCCAAGAACTATCAGAAGTAACGTCAATGACCGGCTTCGAATACAGTCATGCTCCCCAAGCAGCAGAAGGGGAAATCTATGGAACGATGTTTCCAGTCTATCGACAACTAAGTCAAACATTTGCCAGCAATTACCATCAAGTTGCAGCAATACAACGGATTTTAGAATAAAACAATTTAAGGTGAGTCGCATATAGTACAGAAATATGGGATAATAAAAAAGAGATTTAATAATGAAAGGGGAAACAAGATGGCTTCTCAAAAAGAAAACATGATTGCTGGTGAAATGTACGATTCATCAGATTCAGAATTATCAACGGCTCGAAAATTTGCTCGAAAAACATTAAGAGAGTTCAATCAAGCAGAAGATTCAGATGAGGCAAAAGCACTGCTGAAAAATCTTTTTGGTTCAACAGGCGAAAATTTTCACTTCAATCCAGGCTTAGTAGCAGATTATGGATTTAATATACATATAGGTGAAAATTTTTATGCGAATTTTAACTGTACATTATTGGATATCTGCCCGATCACCATTGGAAAAAATTGTATGTTAGCTCCCAATGTCCAATTGTACACAGCGACTCATCCTTTAGATCCTGTAAAACGCAATACGGTTTGGGAGTATGGCAAGCCGATCACGTTGGGCGATAATGTTTGGATCGGCGGAGGCGCAATCGTGATTCCGGGAGTTACTTTAGGTAATAATGTTGTTGTGGCAGCTGGTGCAGTAGTCACGAAGTCATTTCCTGATAATGTGGTTATCGGCGGAAACCCTGCTAGAGTTATCAAAGAATTGGATCTTTAATACAAACTAAAAAACTATCCAATGAGGTAAAGTGCCTCAATGGATAGTTTTTTGCGTCCCGCTAAATTACAGCAGAGACTAAACCTCCTCCTGATTTACCAGGAGGAGGCAGGGGATTATAAGCGAATGACATCTTGCGTTTCTGTATCAAAGAAGTGAGACTTGTTCAAGTCAAAAGCTAAATCGATAAATTCACCAGGAGCATGGTAATCACGAGCATCTACTTTTGAAATAAATTCCGTATCATCCACACGAGTATAAAGCATCGTTTCAGCACCAAGCAATTCAGAAACCACTACTTCAGCATGTACCACACTATTTGGATTGGTATCTAAAGCAATTTGTTCGCTATGGATATCTTCTGGGCGGATACCAAAGACTAATTTTTTACCTTCATAGCCTTGTTCTATCAAACTTTTACTTTTGCCTTCAGGAATGGTTAATTTTAAACCTGCTCCATTTGTGATGACATTGCCGTTCAATGTAACGTTAAAGAAGTTCATGGCCGGTGAACCGATAAATCCAGCTACAAAAACGTTTACTGGCGTGTCGTAGACTTCTTTAGGCGAACCAATTTGTTGAACAAAGCCGTCTTTCATAATAACGATACGATCGGCCATTGTCATCGCTTCTGTTTGGTCATGTGTAACATAGATAGTAGTCGTTTCTAAACGACGGTGCAACTTAGCGATCTCAGCCCGCATCGCGACACGTAATTTAGCATCCAAGTTAGATAAAGGCTCATCCATCAAGAAAACTTTAGCGTCCCGTACAATAGCTCGGCCTAAAGCTACCCGTTGGCGTTGTCCGCCAGATAATGCAGCCGGTTTGCGTTTTAAGTATTCCGTTAAGCCTAAAATCTCAGCGGCTTCTTCTACACGGCGTTTGATTTCTTCTTTTTTATATTTACGTAATTTCAATCCAAAAGCCATGTTATCGTAAACAGTCATATGCGGGTACAAGGCATAGTTTTGGAAAACCATAGCGATATCGCGGTCTTTAGGCGCTACATCGTTCATCAACGTATCTCCAATAAACAATTCCCCTTCAGAAATATCTTCTAAGCCGGCGATCATTCTTAAGGTCGTTGATTTCCCACAACCGGATGGTCCAACGAACACGATAAATTCACGATCTTTGATTTTTAAATTAAAGTCTGTTACGGAGTACTCTGGATTATTTTCGTATTTTTTATGAATATTATTTAAAGCGATCTCTACCATGTTTTTCACCTGTCCTATTCATTAGTTTATAAGTAACTCAATACATTCAGTGTAATGTAAACGCTGTCTTTTTGAAACGTAGCAGTGCACAAGTTTTTGTACATTTTTTTGTGCAACATGCCGATTTAAGTGGATAGGTGACAATTGAAGGGGAAAATCGCACCCTGTTATGAGCTAGAGTCCATTTATCTCACAATTGATCCAAAAAAGAGTAGCAAATTGTTAGATAAAGCCAGTCTAGTTCTGTAGTGTCCGTATAATGGTGTGAAAAGAGAAAGGTCAGTTCAACTTTTAATACAATATAGTTCCCACAACAAACATTGAGAAAGGATAATGGTTATGACCCAACTAAATCCTAATATAAATGTTGATTGGAAATTTATTGGATTCGAAAATGTCACTACCTGCTAGTCGGAAGATATCGTAATAAAGCCTGGTTTTTGGTATAATGAATAAGGAGTTTTAGGAATCTTGAAAAATAATATACAGTGATGTAAAAGTTTTCTATTAAACGAACTAGATTTAAAGGGGACCCAGTATAGAATGGAAAAAGTACGTGGATTTGAACGTGTGTCACATTACGAAACAAAAGATATTCAGTTACCGATCAGAGCAACGAACCATGCGGCCGGTTATGATTTTGAAGCTGCAGAAGATTGTTTAGTACCGTCGATTTGGAAAGTGTTGTTTAAGAATAAAGCAAAAGAAACCTTGGCAACGGATGCTGTTTTTCCGGAAGAAAATCGCAAATATTTAAAATCAACGTTGGTGCCAACAGGCATTAAAGCGTATATGGGAGAAAATGAGTATTTACAGTTAGCCAACCGCTCCAGCAACCCGATCAAAAATCAACTGCTGTTGCCTAACGGAGTAGGGATCATTGATGCGGATTATTACAATAACGAAAGCAATGAAGGACACATTTATTTTCAATTTGTTAATTACGGCATCACAGATCACTTGATCAAAAAAGGTGACCGAATTGGACAAGGAATTTTTATGCCTTTCTTGAAGGCTGATAACGAAAGAACAACCGGGCAAAGCCGATCTGGCGGTTTTGGTTCATCTGGCAGATAACGGCAAGTTGAAATGACAATGGCATAAGAAAAAGAAGAAACCAGGAGCTAAAGCTTCATGGTTTCTTCTTTTAAAAATCACAGTTTAAGCATTTGCGTATTCTATACTAAACGTGACGTTAACACAAACGGATTTGAAAGGCTTTTTGGTGGTTTTAAAGCGTATTCTCCTTTTATTTGTGGTAAAATAAGATTAAATTCAGCTTAATGAATCAGAAGGGAATGTTCGATTGGTGGCAAAAAAAATAGCAACAAAGTTTGTCTGCCAGGCTTGTGGATATGAATCCCCAAAATGGATGGGCCGCTGCCCAAACTGTGGCGCATGGAACCAAATGGAAGAAGAAATAATAGCAGATAAAAACAATCGTAGAAGCCGAGTCAGTATGGCTGGTAAAACAGCTAAGGCACAGGCTATAGAAGACATTACCGTTTCTAAAATCCCCAGAGTAAAAACTAAGCTAGCTGAACTGAACCGTGTATTAGGCGGAGGAGTTGTTCCTGGATCAATGGTGTTGATCGGTGGAGACCCGGGTATCGGAAAATCTACTTTGCTGCTGCAAGTCTCTGCCCAGCTCAATCAAGCAGGCGGAAAAGTTCTTTATGTATCAGGCGAAGAAAGTGCCGGCCAATTGAAAATGAGTGCCAATCGTTTAGGTGTAAAAGGTTCAGATTTTTATATTTATCCGGAAACGGATATGGCTGCCATTCGTCAGACTATCGAAGAGATCCAACCGGATTTTGTGATCATTGATTCCATTCAAACGATGAGCCAACCCGATGTTTCAAGTGTGGTCGGAAGTGTGAGCCAAGTACGTGAAAGTACCGCTGATTTAATGAAAATTGCTAAAACAAATAATATTGCTATTTTTATCGTTGGGCATGTAACCAAAGAAGGATCGATTGCCGGACCGAAAATGCTGGAACATATGGTAGACACCGTGCTTTATTTTGAAGGCGACCGACACCACACGTTCCGAATTTTACGGGCAGTCAAAAACCGTTTTGGTTCAACCAATGAGATCGGCATCTTCGAGATGCGAGAAGGCGGTCTAGTCGAAGTCGTGAACCCTTCAGAAATGTTTTTGGAAGAGCGACTAGCGGGTGCAACCGGCTCTGCCGTTGTTTCAGCCATGGAAGGTACCAGGCCGATTTTGGTAGAGATTCAGTCACTGATCACGCCGACTGTGTTTGGAAATGCTAAACGGACGGTTAGCGGACTAGATCATAACCGTGTATCTTTGATCATGGCTGTCTTAGAAAAACGAGCAGGGTTATTGCTGCAAAATCAGGATGCTTATCTAAAAGCAGCAGGCGGTGTAAAATTGGATGAACCTGCAATTGATTTAGCCATTGCCGTCAGTATTGCTTCAAGTTACCAAGAAAAAGAAACACGGCCTAAAGACTGTTTTATCGGAGAATTAGGTTTAACAGGAGAAGTCCGGCGCGTAAGCCGAATTGATCAACGAGTTCAAGAAGCTGCTAAATTAGGCTTTACTCGCTTGTTTATACCCAAAAACAACATTGGCGGCTGGACGTTCCCGGAAGGAATTGAAATCGTCGGTGTTACAACTATAGCCGATACGATCCGTAAAGCATTCGCTTAGATATAAAAGCAAGACAATCAAATGGAACATGCGTTTTTTGCTGAAAAAGTAAAAAACGCAGCCATTTCTAAAGGAGGATTATTTTGGCTAAAAAAATTATTACTGGAATTTTTTTACTGATTGGTGGAAGTGTAGGAGCGAGTTTTTTACCAATGGTATGGGAAATCTTTCATATATCAAATCAACTATTTAACAATTCATTTGTGAACATTTTAATTGGTGCTATTATATTTTTATTACTATCTATTCCTAGCGAGAAATACATTGAACAAGGCATAAAAAAATTAGAACTTTTATTAAGCCAACAAAGCGTCACATATTTACTTTTTGGCAGCCTTGGAACGATTATTGGAATGGTCTTGGCTTGGTTGGGCAGTTTATTTTTGATCGGCTTATCTTTGCCAGTGATCAGCAATGTTTTTCCGATCATTGTTATGGTCGTATTTGCTTATTTAGGTTTCCGGATCGGAACGACCCGACGCGAAGAATGGCGCAAGCTGTTTCAATCAAAAGCGAAGAAAAATACAGAAGACGATAGTCAGGTTTTGGAAAGAAGAGCAGATGAAACGTTCCGCAAATACAAAATTTTAGATACCAGTGTTATTATCGATGGACGGATTTACGATATCGCAAAAACCGGATTTCTTGAAGGAGTTATTTTGATTCCTAATTTTGTGCTGCAAGAACTGCAGTACATTGCGGATTCTTCCGATAGCCTCAAACGCGTTCGCGGACGCCGCGGGTTAGATATTTTGAATGCACTGCAAAAAGAAAATGATATGGAAGTTGAAATGTACGATGGCGACTTCGAAGACATTACGGAAGTCGATTCAAAATTGATCAAATTGGCTAAATTGTTAGACGGTGTGGTTGTGACCAATGATTACAACTTAAACAAAGTCAGTGAATTTCAAAACGTCCCTGTTTTAAACATCAATGCCCTTGCCAACGCTGTAAAACCTGTGGTCATACCTGGGGAAAATATGACAGTGTTGGTGGTCAAAGTTGGAACGGAACGCAATCAAGGTGTTGCTTATTTGGATGACGGCACGATGATCGTTGTTGAAGATGGACAATACTTTATGAATAAAACCATTGAAGTTGTCGTAACGAGTGCGCTCCAAACGGCAGCAGGACGAATGATTTTTGCGAAACCCGTCCACTCTCAAAAAGGAATTAAAGAAAAAGAATAGGGGACTTGTGATGAACAAAGACTATGAGCTGATTTTATTGGCGGCTGGTCATGGGAGGCGGATGAACGCTTCTGAAAATAAAGTTCTATTGCCGCTCCTGAATAAACCAATGATTGCTTATCCCTTAAACACTTTTTTAAGCGATAAAAACTGCCGGCACATTATTATAGTGGCCAAAGAAGACGAAATCTCCTTATTGAAAGAGCTGGTTAAAAAAGACAATACTTCTGCCCAGACACCGATTACGTTTACTGTAGGAGGGCGGGAAAGACAAGACAGTGTTTACGCTGGTCTAAAAAGCCTTCATGAGCCAGCTTCAGGTTTTGTGATGATCCATGATGGAGCGCGACCGTTCATTGAACGGAAAAGCATCGATCAGCTAAACGAAAAAGTTCATACTGCTGGTTCGGCTATTTTGGGCATGCCGGTCAAAGATACCATTAAATCGGTGGAACTAGGAAAGGTCAAAAAAACCTTGCCGCGGCCTGAACTTTGGCAAGTCCAGACTCCTCAAGCATTCAGCAGTCCATTGATTTTCAAAGCGCATCAAAAAGCGGATGAAGAACATTTCTTCGGAACGGATGATGCATCATTGGTTGAACGCTTAGGCGGAGCCGTAACAATGGTCGAGGGCAGTTATGACAACATCAAAATAACGACGCCGGAAGATTTGATCACAGGTGAAGCGATTCTTCAGCAACAATTAAAAGAGCATCAGAAAGAAAAAGGAGCTGATCTTATGCTGCGAGTTGGACAAGGATACGACGTTCATCAATTGGTTAAAGGTCGGCCTTGTATCATCGGCGGAGTGACGTTGCCTTATGAATATGGGCTACTAGGGCATTCTGATGCAGATGTTTTGATTCATGCAATCATTGATGCCTTACTCGGAGCCGCTGGATTAGGCGATATCGGCCAGTTGTTTCCAGATGACGATCCTCGATTTAAAGATAGCGATTCAAGACAGCTGCTGCAAACAGTCAGCGGCTTGCTGGCATCAAAAGGGTACCGTGTCGGCAACATCGATGCCACTCTGTTGGCTGAACAGCCTAAAATGCACCCTTATTTAAAAGAAATGCAAAAAAACCTAGCAATTGATTGTCAAATAGGCATAGAACGTGTTAACGTAAAAGCAACGACATCTGAAAAAATGGGTTTTGTCGGTCGCCAAGAAGGTATCGCAGCAATGGCCATTTGTTTATTAGAAATAAAATAAAAAACCGGAAATGAGGAAATAACATGACAAAAAAAGTTCGGGTACGTTATGCACCAAGTCCAACAGGGCATTTACACATTGGGAATGCTCGTACAGCATTATTTAATTATTTGTTCGCACGCCATAACGGTGGAGATTTTATTTTAAGAATTGAAGATACCGACCAAAAACGCAACATTACAAATGGCGAACAAAGCCAATTGGAAAACTTAGCATGGTTGGGCATCGATTGGGATGAAAGTCCTGACAAACCTGGTGAATATGGTCCTTACCGACAATCAGAACGCCGGGAAACTTATGATCCATTGGTAGAACAACTCCTATTAAGCAATCGTGCTTACAAATGTTATTGTTCTGAAGAAGAATTAGAAGCAGAGCGGGATGCGCAACGTGCTCGTGGAGAAATGCCTCATTATGGTGGAACTTGTGCTCATTTGACCGCAGCAGAAAAAAGCGAAAAAGAAGCAGAAGGAATTGAACCGGTTATTCGTTTCCGCGTGTCGCCAGAAAACACGTACAGTTTTGAAGATATTGTAAAAGGCCATATTTCTTTTGAAGCCGCAAGTGTTGGGGGCGATTTCGTGATCGCTAAACGCGATGGTATGCCTACATACAACTTCGCAGTCGTTGTGGACGATCATTATATGGAAATTACACACGTTTTACGTGGCGATGATCATATTGCTAATACGCCAAAGCAATTGATGATTTACGAAGCCTTTGGATGGAAAGCACCTGAATTTGGCCATATGACGTTGATCATCAATAGCGAAACAGGGAAAAAATTAAGCAAACGGGATGAAAGTATCCTGCAA
Organism: Carnobacterium sp. CP1; assembly: GCF_001483965.1. NCBI lineage: Bacteria > Bacillati > Bacillota > Bacilli > Lactobacillales > Carnobacteriaceae > Carnobacterium > Carnobacterium antarcticum. The sequence continues at coordinate 1,754,722 of NZ_CP010796.1, read as the reverse complement.
TTTATTGAACAATACCGTGATTTAGGCTACTTGCCGGATGCAATGTTCAACTTTATTGCATTACTGGGCTGGTCACCGGTCGGAGAAGACGAAATTTTTGACCAAGAAGCCTTTATTAAAATGTTTGATCCGAATCGTTTAAGCAAATCACCAGCTGCTTTTGATCCTAAAAAATTAGAATGGATCAACAACCAATACATGAAACAAGCAGACCTTGAAACGGTTACGTCTTTAGCATTGCCTCACTTGATCAAAGCGGGCTATGTAGAAGAAAACCCTTCAGCTGACAAACAAGCTTGGGTCCAAAAACTGATTGGCTTGTACCATGAACAAATGAGTTACGGCGCTGAAATCGTAGAGTTGTCTAGTTTATTCTTTACTGAAACTCCAGAGCTGGACGAGGTTGCCAAAGAAGTACTGGCCGGAGAAACGGTTTCTGAAGTTCTCCATGCATTTTATGACGTTCTGGATACATTAGAAACTTTTGATGTCGCTAGCATCAAAGCTGGCATCAAAACGGTTCAAAAAGAAACAGGCATTAAAGGGAAAAACCTCTTTATGCCGATTCGTGTAGCTGTAACCGGTCAATCTCACGGTCCTGAACTAGGAGAAACAATCGAATTATTGGGTCGCGAAAAAACAAAAGCTCATTTAAAAACCGCTATTGCTCATTTATAAGAGCCTTGCACGAAGTTGACTTGATATAAAACGAAGAACAGAAAGAATTAAATAGCATAAAAAACAGTGAAGAGAAAGAGTACCTTAAAAGAAACCTCCAGAGAGTCTGTATGGGTGAAAGCAGATGGTTTAGTTTAAGCGAAGTGCCTCTCTGAGTTGAGGTATTGAACCTGCAGTAGGTACCTATCGGCTAACATCCGTTAACTTGTCCAAGGTAGTTGTTGAAGGAATACAAAAAATGTAGACCTGACAAACTACGAAGAAAAGTGGAACCACGCGAGACAGCGTCTTTTATGCAGATAAAAGGCGCTGTTTTGTTTTTTTTGACCCATTCATTTGGTTGCTAAAAGTTAAATTGTGCAATGAAAGCGAGGAAAGGGTAGATGAATAGGCTAAAGGAAGATATACAAACGATCAAAAAAAATGATCCTTCAGTAAAAAGTACACTTGAAATTATACTGGCATATCCAAGTTTTTACGCGGTCTTATTGCATCGGTTGGCACACAGCCTTCACCGTCATCGTTTTTATTTAATTGCACGAATTGTGGCTGCTGGCTCTCGTTTCATTACGGGAATCGAAATTCATCCGGGAGCTGTTATCGGCAGAAGGTTGTTTATTGACCATGGCATGGGAATCGTGATAGGAGAAACAGCTGTGATCGGAGAAGACGTAACCATTTTTCATGGGGTAACACTAGGCGGAACCGGTAAAGACAAAGGCAAACGTCATCCGACTATTGGAAACAATGTTCTCTTATCTGCCCATGTTCAAGTACTAGGCCCCATTACGATTGGCAATAATGCTAAAATCGGCGCTGCAGCAGTGGTTCTAGAATCTATTCCAGCTGATGCTACAGCAGTGGGTATCCCGGCAAAAGTTGTGAAAAAAGCGGGTGTCAAATTGCCGCACTAATTTTTTCAATAAATGAATGATTAAAGGAGAATAGATATGTTAAAAATATACAATACATTAACAAGAGAAAAAGAATTGTTTGTGCCATTAGAGACCGGCAAGGTAAAAATGTATGTATGCGGACCAACGGTTTACAACTACATTCATATTGGAAATGCACGAAGCACCGTTGCTTTTGATACGGTTCGCCGTTATTTAGAATACCGAGGCTATCAAGTGAATTTTGTCTCCAATTTTACAGATGTAGATGACAAAATCATTAACGCAGCTAAAGCGTTAAACTTAACGGCACCAGAAGTAGCTGAACGGTTTATTCAAGCTTACTATGAAGATACGATAGCGTTGGGTGTTGAGAAAGCGACCGCCAATCCGCGCGTAATGGATAACATTCCAGCTATTATTGAATTTGTTGCGGTTTTAATTGAAAAAGAGTATGCATACGAATCCGCTGGAGATGTTTATTACCGCACCCGTAAATTCAAAAAATACGGCCAGTTGAGCGGTATTTCTATTGATGAGCTGGAAATCGGCGCCAGCAATCGGATGGAAGCCAATGAAAATGAAAAAAAAGAAGACCCGCTTGATTTTGCCTTATGGAAAGCAGCTAAGCCAGATGAAATCAGTTGGAATTCTCCTTGGGGAGCTGGGCGCCCTGGTTGGCATATTGAATGTTCCGTGATGGCAACCAAATATTTAGGCGATACCATCGATATCCATGCCGGCGGACAAGACTTGTCTTTTCCACATCATGAAAATGAAATAGCTCAAAGTGAGGCCAAAACAGGGCATACGTTCGCACGTTATTGGATGCACAATGGATTCGTGACGATGGATAATGAGAAAATGAGTAAATCGTTAGGGAACTTTGTCTTGGTTCATGATATTATTAAACAAGTCGATCCGCAGATTTTACGCTTTTTTATGGCTACGACTCAGTATCGCCGCCCGATCAGCTATAATGACGCAACGATCGATGAAGCACGCAACAATTTGACTAAATTAACCATGGCATTTGATAATGTTTCTTATCGATTAGCTGATGCAGTCGCACAAAAACCGGCTGACCAGCATGAATTGGAAAAATTAGCTGAATTTAAGCAGCGGTTCATAGCAGAAATGGACGATGATTTTAATGCGGCCAATGGCATCACAGTTGTTTATGAATTGGCAAAAGCCATGAACGTCTACAGCGAGCAAAAAGAAGTTTCAAAAACCGTGTTAGAAGCAATGTTAACGCAATTTCAAGAATTGATGCAAATTTTTGGGATCACATTCGGCAAAGAAGAGCTGTTGGATCAAAAAATCGAAGAGTTGCTTGAAGAACGTACGGCTGCGCGTAACAATAAAGATTTTCAAAGAAGCGATGAAATCAGAGATTTGCTAAAAGCGGAAGGAATTATTTTAGATGACACCCCACAAGGAACAAGATGGAGAAGAGGATAACAAAAAAATGACAGAAAAAAATTGGGCTCTTTTAAATGGGCTGGCATTAGCTTATGTAGGAGATGCGATTTACGAAATTTATATTCGCGAACACTTGGTTCAAATTGGGCAGACCCGACCAAACCAATTGCATAAAATTGCCACTAAATATGTTTCTGCTAAAGCCCAAAACAGCTTGATGCACGATATGCTGGCAGAAGAAAATTTTTTAACGGAAGAAGAAGTAGCTATCTATCGGCGCGGACGAAATGCGAAAAGCCATACGTCTGCTAAAAATGTTGCTGTGACAACTTACCGGGTCTCAACCGGTTTTGAAGCCTTAATGGGTTATTTGCATTTGTCTAAACAGACCGAACGTATGGAAGAATTGATCAACTGGTGTATTCAGAAAGTGGAGGTAGCAAATAATGTCCAAAGATAGAAAGAAATTTGAAAAACGAAGCTCGAGCCAACAACGTCCGAATCGTCAAAAACCGCAAAATAGACCGGTCGAACCGGTTGAAGAGGTGGAAGAAGAACGCGATTTAGTGGCAGGACGTCTTCCAGCAATCGAAGTGTTAAAGTCAGAAAGAGACATCAATAAAATCTTCATTCAAGAAGGACTAAGCGGTTCGAAAATGAATGAGATTCAACAATTAGCTAAAAAACGCAGTGTTCAAGTATCGTTCGTTCCTAAAGCAAAATTAGACCAGTTAGTTGATGGAGTAAATCATCAAGGCGTTGTTATCGCTGCAGCTGCGTTCCAGTATGCTACGATTGATGATTTGTTTGCGGCAGCGGCTGCAAAAGGGGAAGAACCGTTCTTTATTATTTTAGATGGAGTAGAAGATCCTCATAACCTTGGTTCCATCATGCGTACAGCAGATGCCAGCGGAGCACATGGTATGATCATACCCAAGAGACGTGCAGTCGGATTAACCGCTACTGTAGCCAAAGCTTCAACAGGAGCTATTGAACATGTTCCAGTAGCTCGTGTGACCAATTTGACCCAAACCATCAATGAATTAAAAGAACGTGGTGTTTGGCTTTATGGAACAGACATGGAAGGGCAAGATTATCGGCAATGGGAAACTAATTTACCGATTGGGTTAGTGATTGGCAATGAAGGCAAAGGCATTTCACGTTTAGTAAAAGAACAAATGGACGGCATGGTAACGATTCCGATGACAGGTCATGTCCAAAGTTTAAATGCGAGCGTTGCAGCTAGTTTGTTAATGTACGAAGTTTTCCGAGGAAGATCTGCAAAATAAGTTAAAATAAGATGAGAAGGGTGGGCGGATTTATCATGAAAAAAGAATTGTTAATTATTGATGGGTATAATATGATAGGCTCATGGCCAGAATTAGTGAAATTAAAAGACAAAGATGAGATGGAAGATGCTCGTGATTTGTTGCTGCATGAGTTAGCTAATTACCAACAATATGAAGGCATGGACATACGCGTGGTATTTGATGCCCAACTTGTTCCCGGAATCCAGAAAACGTACAAAAAATACCATTTATCGGTTGTTTTTACGAAAGAAGGAGAAACAGCGGATAGTTATATTGAGCGGATGATCGGAGAAGAAAATCTGCTGATCACTCAAGTAACCGTTGCCACTAGCGATCTTGCGGAACAATGGTTAGTCTTTCAAAGAGGTGCGTTACGTAAATCGGCTAATGAGTTGTATAATGACTTAAAACGCGCTAAAAAAGCCATCGATGCCGATGCAAAAGATTATCGTTTTCAAAATTACCGTCGAAATTCGCCCTGGAATCACCACCAATTAGATACACTAGAAAAGCTAAGAGATGACTTAACGAAAGAAAAATAAGGTGCTTGCTTATTTTTTGAGAATTTTCGAGAATAGTAGACTCAAAAATATAATTGTTGTTATTTTTTAGCTTGAATAGTAGACCATCTAAAGGAGGAACAAGATTTGTTGGATAAGGAGAATTTTTATACGCAAATGAGCGACAGCGAATTGATTCAAAGCATTAAAGGCGGGAACGAAGAACCATTTGATATTCTTTTTGAGCGATACCGTGCTTTAGCTATCAAAATGACAAACGGTTATTATTTGAAAAGTTTCGAAGCGGAAGATTTTTTACAAGAAGCCCGGATGATTTTTTTAAAAGCAATTCATACTTATGATAGTGAAAAAGGTCACACGTTCGGAAATTTTTATAAATTGAACTTAAAACACCATATGTTCAGCCTCGTGCGAAAAGATATGGCCAAGAAGAGAACCATTGAAAAGCTTGCAGAATCTTATGATAACTTGCTTGAAATGAGAGAAGGAATGCAGCATCCAAGGCACGGGAATGTAGAAACCCCTACGCTTGAACTGCTCCAAGTACGTGAAAAACTGGCTGATTATCAAGCGACTTTGTCTGAATTTGAGCAAAAAGTATTTTTAGATTATATTCACAATGTCGATGTAGAAGATATTGCGGAAAATTTGAACTGTGACCTCTCTCAAATAAAAAATGCTTTGGACCGTTGTAAGCGCAAAATGAAACAATTATTTGATTGACTCATTTGTGTCTAAAAGTTGATAACACTTCAATAAACTCGTTTTAAAAGATGCATTCAGCCTTAAATGAAAGCGGATACTTTCGGTGGAGAGCTGAAGTTTTTCTGGAAATACCCCATGTGTCTACTATTCTTGCAAGTTTTTAAACACTTGTAGAAAAAGCCTTTGAAAAGATTAGTCATCTTTTCAAAGGCTTTTTTATTATAGTCGGCGATTTAATAAGCTAAGAGTAACTTCGCGAATGATCTCTTTCTCAACTTGATCGGGCAATTGCTGAATACGTTTGAGAGCTTTTTGCGTATATTTTTCTGCTAACTTTTGAGCTTCAGCTAATCCGCCGAGTTTGATAACCAATTGTTGAACTTCTAGGGCATCCTCCTTGGTCATCTGTTCTTGTTTTGCAATCAATTGTTTTAAACGTGGATCATTTTTCCGCAAAGCGTAAATCAAAGGAGAGGTGTACACGCCTTGTTTGACATCTTCTAAAACGGGTTTGCCAAAGTTTTCTGTACTTTGCGAATAATCTAAGATATCATCCATAATCTGAAAGGCCATTCCAATATGACTGCCAATGTAATATCCGTTTCGAGCAAACCGTTCGGATTGTCCGCCTTCTAAAGCCCCAGAATAGCAGGCAAGGGAGAATAGCTGAGCCGTTTTTCCGGATATTTGAGTTAAATAATTTCGAATGGTCATCGTTTGTTTATAACGCAAATGCATCTGGTCTAATTCTCCTAATAAAATGCGTTCCATACCTCTCGTATTTATTTCGATTTGATTGTCTGTAGTCGCATAGGTTGATAAGAGCCGAAAACAGACTGTGAAAAGATAATCGCCCGCATAAACAGCTACATCTTTGCCATACTGTGCTTGAATACTAGGTTTTCCGCGCCTTTTCGGAGAATCGTCAATGATGTCATCATGAATCAAAGTCGCCATATGCAACAATTCGATTGCAGCAGCTACTGAACGGGTTCTTTCGCTATTTTGTTCTTTTCCGAATTTAGAAAAGAGAAGAGTGTAAGCAGGTCGGACCATTTTTCCGCCGGCATGAATACGATCTAAGAGCACGGATTCAATTTCTTTGTTTCGTAATCGAACTTGTTCACCCATTAATTGGGTCGTTTTTTCTAATTCTGCTGCTAATTCAGGATAGGTTGTCCATAAAGGATGGATCTGCATAGCTCTTTCTCCTTTCTTTTCTAAACGCTAAGAAGCGGTTAGCTTTCAAGTGGTTTGAACCATTTGGTCAGTTTTTTCTTTTTGGCAGGCTGATCGTAATAGACAGCACGAAAATCGCGTAGTGTACGGACATGATCCAATAAGTAATTAGCGGCAATGCCGATAGCAATGCCAGATAAGATGCCCATAAAGGAAAGAACAGGTAAGTAGAGCATCACGGTCCAGGTCTGTGAGATCCAGCTCGCTACCATCAACTGCCCGACATTATGCAAGATTCCGCCAGTGGCGCTGATGCCGATTATGCTGACATATTTAGAACCTAATTGTTTCACGATCATCATGCCTAGGTAACTGAGGAGAGCCCCGGCACAACTATACATAAAAGTAGACAATGTTCCGCCTAATAAAGTAGTCATGATCAATCGCATCCACACAACAGTGAAACTATCTTTAAAAGGCAGTGTAAAAATCGCGACGATCGTTATTAAGTTGGCAATACCTAGTTTTGCTCCTGGAGCAAAAGCGAAGGGAAAGGGTATGCTTCTTTCTACTAAACCAAGAATTACGGCTTGAGCGGCAAGCAAAGCGATGTAAACAATTTTTTGGTTTTTAGTCATAGGCCATCCATCCTTAGTTTAATAGTTATTATGAGTGTTCAAGAAAAATAGTAAGAGACAGCAAAGAATGGTCAAAAAAATCATTCTTTGTTCTATCTTAGCATTTTAATGGAGCTGACTGCTAATAAGGTAAGATGAGTGAAAACAGAGACGTTCTGCTTCCACACATCTTTACACAAATTAATATCTATTCGGTTTATTTATATAAAGATCTAGGCGTTCCATACCACCATTTTCCAGCAGCTTTTTGCACCCAGGGAATCACGTAGTAGTCTAAACCAAACGCACGTCCAGAACCATTCATTAGCGCGATCGCTACGAAAACGAACCAGATATTTACCCAGTAGAACATACCGGATAATGCGAAACTAGCAACTAATCCAATGGTCAAAGCACTCAACAACCAAACAAACAAACCGGCGATGATTGCTAACCCAATGGCAATTTCAAGCAAGGTCATGACTTTTTGGAAAATTAGCGCCACTTCTGGAGTTGGGACCATAAATTTCATTAAACTCTCAAACCAGGCTGGGGCTTTAGAGAACACCATCATCGGTTCTTCACCATACGCAAAGCTCAAACTAAAGACTGGTTTAGCAACTTCCGCAACGGCTTCTCCAGCATCTGCTGCTTCAGAAGCACCGGTTGTAGCTTCTTGTAACCATGAGAACGGCAAAACGACTTCATTGCCAAACCAGCTTGTTGTTCCAAATAAGCCGAAGACTTTTTTTACTCCTTCGAAAAGCCACATGCTTCCGTAGAAAACACGTAGCGGAACGCTCCAAAGAACGTTTCCGTAGCGAGAAAGGTGTCCGCGGAAAATGTTGCGTTGGTCTTTTATGTGGAAAAATTCATGGAAAATATATTGAACGGCATAATAGCCTGAACGAATCCCAAAGAAATAATACAAGTTAACAAGGTGTTTCATTAAAACAGCTAAAAATCCGCTCAAATGAATGTTGTCGCCTAAGTGGGCAACGCCGTATTTAGAACCGATCGAAACCATAAATCCTTGATATTTTCCAACGTACTTCTGTTTCTCTGTATTTTCAATTGCAGCAATAATGTTTTCAGCAGCGGTATGTCCTGTTTGTTCAGCTGCTTGAACGATTTGCGGTGTTGGAGTATCTTTGAACTCTTCATAATAAACGAGGTCTCCGATAACATAAACATTCTCTAGGCCTTTAGCTTCCATGTATTCATTTGCTACCAAACGTCCTGCTCGTCCTTCAACCATATCGAAAGCTTCGGTGTCCGTATTTGCTTTTACACCTGCTGTCCAAATCAAGGTGTGTGTCGAAATTTTTTCACCAGATTTCAGTGTAATGCTTTCAGCGTCAACGGCTATGATTGGAGAAGACTTCAATAACTGAATACCTTTCTTGGTCATAAACCGTTCGGCTTTATCTGCATCGCTGCGAGAGATCATATTAAGAATAGTTGGAGCAGCTTCAACAACGGTTAACGTGATTTCAGAAGCATCGATTTTATTGTCTTTTGCTAAACGTTTTTTCCAATCTAATAACTCGCCAATCATTTCGATCCCGGTAAACCCAGAGCCGCAGACAACGAACGTTAACATGGCTTTGCGTTTGGCAGCATCTCGTTCAAGGGCTGCTTTGGCGACTGTTTCTTCTATATGAGTGCGGATTTTCACGGCATCTTCTAAAGACCAAAGAGTAAAGGCGTGCTCTTTTACGCCGGGAGTCCCAAAATCATTAGGTTCTCCGCCCATACCTAAGATAAGGTAGTCAAAGGCGTAAACATCATTTTCGGTAATGACTGTTTTTTTATTGTGGTCGATTTCGGTTACGGTATCTGTTACCAAGCGAACGTTTTTCAAACGGCAAAATAAACGTTGCAGATCATATTGGATAGCATTTGGTTCAACTCGTCCTCCGGCTACTTCATGTAATTCAGTCATATACGTTTGATACGAATTCCGATCGATAAGTGTGATGGTTACCTCGGGGTTCTTTTTAAATCGTTTTGCTAATTTTTTGGTGGCCGCAATTCCTGCAAATCCAGCGCCAACAACAACAATATTTTTTTGGGACATCTTTCCCACTCCTTTTATAGTTAATAGATCTATTGAGCATACTTGCGATTAACCTACCTTGAAAAGTTATTTGTAAAGACTATTTCTAAAAATAAAAATTGCTTAAAAAAATATTTAGTTAACTATTTCACAAGTAACTTCGAATTCATTATATAAGATAAAAGTTTTCTTGTCTAGTGTTTGTTGTGGTTTTTTTAGTATCCAGTGTACTGAAATGCTATTTTTAAAAAATGATTCATTAAACTTGTGAAAAAAGTAGACAACTAAAACGAAACAGGCTATACTGAACTCAGATATTCCTTCAGGTTGTGAATTATTTATCAAACTAAGGAGTAGACTAAAGAAAAGGTGGTAAATGATTATGGAAATCAAAAAAGGTTTTAAGTTGGCATCGGTTATTTTTACTTCAGCAATTGTTTTGGCAGCTTGTGGAGACAACACGGCCACGGAAGATACTGCTTCATCAGCGGTTTCAAGTGAGGTGGCATCAAGCGAAGTACTATCAAGTGAAGCAACTGTTGGCGAATTACAAGATGGAACTTATAAATTAGAAGAAAAAAACTTAGATGATAATGGTTGGAAAGTCAACTTTACTATGGTTGTCAAAGACGGCAAGATTGCAGAATCAAACTATGACTATGTGGACAAAGACGGCAATTTGAAATCAGAAGATGAAGGCTACCAAGAAGCGATGAAAGAAAAAACCGGCACAGGCCCTGCAGAATACATTCCTGAATTAAATGCAGAGTTAGTGGCTAAAGGCGACCCGGCTGAAGTTGAAGTCGTAACCGGAGCTACTCACTCAGCAGAAGCGTTCAAGATGTATGCTCAACAATTGGTAGATGCTGCTGAAGAAGGAAATACAGAAACGATTATGGTAGACAATTAATAATCAATAGAAGAATCATCTTTCGCTAGCCGGCATCCGTGCTCAGTAGGTCTTAGATTAACTTCTAGGACCTATTTAACTGTTTTTATAGGCGGCGGGTTAGATATAATGAATACAAAGAACGGATAAAAGTGATAAAGGGGTTCTGAGAAATGAAACAATGGAAAATGCTCTTTTCTTTAATCGTTGCTTTGTTGATTGTTACAAGCTGCGGCAAAGAAAACGAAGCACGCGACTTAGTGAGCGATCCTTATAGTCGGACAGAATTTATGATGGGAACCGTTGTAAATGTAAAAATTTATAATGAAGGAAAAGAAGAGGTGTTAACAGCTGTTTTTGACCGCATGGAAGAATTGGCGGGAAAAATCACCGTGGATGAACCGGGATCAGAAGTTGAAGCGATCAATCAACAAGCTGGTATTGCTCCAGTAGCTGTTTCGGAAGATGTTTACGAGTTATTAGAAGCTGCATATGCTTACAGTGAAGAGACCCGCGGAAGTTTTGATATGACGATAGGGCCGTTGACTGAATTGTGGCATATCGGGTTTGACGATGCCCGAAAACCGGAACAAGCTGAAATAGACGAAGCTTTAACATTAGTAGATTACCGACAAGTTGAGTTTTATGAAGCCAACCAGACGGTCTACCTTCCAAAGCAAGGGATGCGGTTAGATTTAGGTGCTATCGCCAAAGGTTACATCACCGATGAAGTCGTCAAAGTATTGAAAGAACACGAAGTAGATACCGCTATTGTGGATCTTGGCGGGAATGTTTTTGTGTTAGGCCACAGTCCGCGAGCTGAAAACGCGGATTGGAACGTTGGTGTTCAAGATCCTTTTGAAACAAGAGGGGAAATCTTGGGTTCCATTCCGGTCAGCAATCAAACGATAGTGACATCTGGTATTTACGAACGTTTTCTTGAAGTAGATGGAATGCAATACCACCATTTGATGGATCCGGAAACGGGTTACCCTTTTGACAATGAAATAGCCGGAGTCAGCATTATTTCAGAAAAATCTATTGATGGGGACGGGCTTTCAACAGCGGCTTTTTCAGATGGGCTTGAAGCTGGACTGGACTATATCGAACAAATAGAAGGTGTTGAAGCCATTTTTGTGACTAAAGATCGTAATGTCTATGTAACAGATGGATTGAAAAAAGGTTTTCATTTAAATAACGACACATTTACTTTACAAGAGTGAAAGAACATAAATAAGACTCAAGAAAGCAGGTGATGTAATGAAGGCAGCAACTTTTTTTAAATTAGTAGAGATTCAAACCAAAATTGCCAGTCTTTTTCCTTTTTTATTAGGGACATTGTTTGCTGGCTATTATTTTAAAGCCGTTAACTTTGGGAATACGATCGTTTTCTTTTTAGCGATGATTATTTTCGATATGACAACGACAGCTATTAACAACTTAATGGATTATCAAAAAGCAAAAGACAATGGCTACAAAGATGATGTCAATATTATTGGGCAAGAACAGATTCCTGAAGCGATCGTGATTCGTTTGATTTTAACGATGTTAGCAACAGCAGCGCTCCTTGGCCTGTGGTTAGTAGTGCGGACAAATGTATTGTTGTTCTTTATGGGAGGCGCCTGTTTTGTTATTGGAGTTTTTTATACATTTGGACCGGTACCGATTTCTAGAATGCCTCTGGGAGAAGCTGTTTCTGGATTAGTGATGGGATTTGGTATCTTTTTTATAGCGGTATATGTGAATATTCCCTCAGAACTCTTGCTTAGTTTAGCTTTTCAAGGAGTTGTTTTTTCATTAACGGGCAACCTCTTAACAATTATTAAAATCTTTTTTGTCTCGCTGCCCACAGTCTTTCTAATTGCCAACATCATGTTGGCCAATAATATTTGTGATTTAGAACAAGATATTAGCAATCATCGTTTTACACTGCCTTTTTATATTGGGAAAAAGAATGCAGTAGGGCTTTTTAATCTTTTAATGTATGCTGCTTACGGAGTTGTAGTAGGGGCTGTTCTATTGAAATTGCTGCATCCTGTATTATTAGGAGTGTTGCTCACACTGGCTCCTGTTAGGAAAAATCTTGCGCAGTTTAATCAACGGCAAGTTAAAGAAGAGACGTTTTCGGTGGCGATTAAAAATATTTCACTTTTTAGCGGAGCAGAAATTCTTTTGTTGGCCCTTAGTTTATGGCTGCCTTAAAGGAAGCTGAGCGATTTTTACTTTTCAACTGGTGAAGTTTATTTACAATTTTACGATAAGGATTATGCTGCTGAAAAAAGAACAATTGACACCATGGAAGAGTGATGGTAAATTTAGGGAGATGTTACTCGCCAATTCAGAAAGTATAGGTGGAAAAAAATGAACACTAAAAAAGCAGCGTTAGCCTGTTCTGTGTGCGGCTCTAGAAATTATTCTAAAAAGGTCAACAGTGCTGGCCGTACAGAGCGATTAGAAGTGAAAAAGTTTTGTAAATATTGCAATCAACATACCGTTCATCGTGAAACAAAATAACAAAAAACAGTTAGGTGTCCGTTCGGAGGGAATAACATGGGAAAAATAAAAAACTTTTTCGGTGACGTACGCCGAGAAATGAAACAAGTTACTTGGCCAACGAGCAAAGAATTAAAGAAAAACACGCTGATAGTTTTTGGAGTTTGTTTATTATTTGCAGTTTTCTTTATGGTTGTTGACTTTGGAATCGTCTCTATTCTTGATTTTATTTTATAAAATTAGCAGGAACCACTAGCGGGTTTGTCCGTTAGATGGTATACTTAATGCAAATAGATAGCGCGTAGAACCTTCTTTAATCCTAAGTGAATGAAGGTTTTTTTTGTGTCGTGAATAAGAATGAAACAAATCAATTGAAATTGAACTAAAAAGAATAGGAGTGGTTGAGATGGAACAAGTTGAAATCGAAAAACACTGGTATGTCTTACACACATACTCAGGATACGAAAATAAAGTAAAACAAAACATCGAATCGCGTGCGAACAGTATGGGGATGGAAGATTATATCTTTCGCGTTGTGATTCCGGAAGAAGAAGAAACAGAAACAAAAAATGGGAAAGAAAAAGTGAGCATGAAAAAGACATTTCCGGGATATGTTTTAGTGGAAATGATCATGTCTGACGATTCTTGGTATGTCGTACGGAATACTCCCGGTGTTACTGGATTTGTTGGCTCTCATGGAGCTGGAAGCAAGCCGGCACCGTTATTAAAAGAAGAAATCGAAGCTATCTTGCGTCGTTTAGGCATCAGCACGCGTCATAAAGAAGTTGAGTTTGAAGTCGGCGAAACTGTAACGATCATTGAAGGTGCGTTTAGCGGTATGACCGGGAAAGTTACCGAGATTGAATATGAGAAAGCTAAACTGAAAGTCAATGTTGAAATGTTTGGTCGTGAAACAAGTACTGAACTTGATTTCGAACAAGCAGATAAACTTTAATCACCATTAAAAACGGACCCTTTGGCAAATCGTGTTGGTAACTCTTAAGGGTGGGAATTTCCTCCGGAAATTTCAAGTTTGTAGCATGAAGTCCCTTCCTTTATCAACATCAAAAATGAAGGAACCTTTTATTCTAACGGTGAATTTTGACTGTAATTATTTTTTCACAAAAAATAATGTAGTGATTTTGATTCACCAACGTTAAGTATTATAGAACCTAAAAACGAAAAGCTTTTTGTCGAAGACCAGCAAATCTTATGGATCAGCTGTCTCTGGCAAAAAGCTTCTTTTGTATTTTTGGCTCTTTGTTAAATCATATTGGCGACTCTTGGGCAGGAAGATTTCCGCCAGAAATTTCAAGGTCGTGGAGTACAGTCATGACGTTTGCTGATATCAAAGAGGATAGCCCTGATTTTTAAGGAGTGATTTGAAACTGGAATTGGTTTTCTTCAATCTGTTCGGTCTGATTGTAGCGTCGTTCTGCAAATGTGACAAAATCGTTGTTATCGATGAATAAGGCTGTGGAAGAAACTGTTCCATTTAAAGAGCTGCTGATAAAGAGAGCATCTGTTTCTTGATTTGTGTTTGTTTTTTGCGAGTTGGCTGTATCAGCCGGCTTTCCAAAAAGGTCAAGAAGAACAGTGGGAGATAGAGTTGCACTTTGTTTAACGTACTGCGCTAATCGTCGATTGCCTTCCACAACTTTAGGCCAAGGAGTATCAAGCGTAGCATTGCTCAGTCCGTGTGCTCCTGGCGAAAGCGGTATGAGTTGATCTAGGCGGCTATTGTAATGCATCAATGTTTCAGAATCTCCAACGAGCAAGTTGAACCCGTCGAATAGAGAACGTTGTTTCCGTAAATCATGCAAGAAGGTTTCTGGGGACATCTCGGTTGTTAAATAGTGCTGGACGATCGTTCCGCGGGATCGTGGTTTTGGTTGGCTGGCCATACTGGCTGTAGCAGAAGAGTGAGCATTCGTTAGAGCTGCGAAGCGCCCTGTTTTAGTGATGCCTAACCATGTTCCGAACTTACGCAAATCCCGGCCTGCTAAAATAAACGGCTCGTCTTCCCAAAAATGAGCTGCGGCAGTTGGGCGGTCATAAGCTTCATCACGGTTAGCGACTAAGATAAGTTTGTAATTAGGGTGTTCATGGAATTGGAAATTAAGCAAGCACATAGCGGACTTCCTTCCTATTGGTTTCTTTCTTAAGTATACTTAAGCTTAGAAAGCAATGCAAAAACAAGAAGTGCAGCTGAGCAATAAAGACTGTGCTATACTGTTGCCTTGAAACCGTTGTTGATTTGTAAGTTGCATTTTGGAGGGAACAGAAATGAAAGAAGCTATTTTACTGTTGGCTAAGCTGGTAAATGAGGTGCACGATGTCTTGGCGTATCAATTTGGCGTTCGTATGACTGATAAGGATTTGCATTTTTGGGTTATGGGCATCATTGGGATCATCTTTTTCCTGTTCGTCTATGTATTCTTTAAAGCGATTGAAAAAATGAAATTCAGCACAACCATTTTGGCATTTATTTATACCTTTACTATGATGGTGGTTTTAGTATTTGCGATTGAAATACAACAAGCGATCACGAATCGAGGCAATATGGAATTTGCAGATGCTGCCATCGGTTTATGGGGTTTTTTAGTTTTTTTCTTTGGTTATGCACTATTTGCGGGTATTGTTTACAGCGTTGTCCGTTCAGTGAGAAAAATGAGAAAGCAGCCGGAACAAACAGAAAAACAACTAGAAATAGAAGTTGAGGATAAGCCGACTAGACGCTATCGAACAGAAAAACGAAAAAACAAAAAATAGGGGTTGTCGTTAAGTAAAAGAGATGGTATAGTAATTGGGTACGTTTTGACGTATGCAAGAATGTGGGAGGGGAAATTTTAACCCCATTAACCACATCACGGACTCATTCAAGGAGGTATGTCTCGTGGCCAAAAAAGTTGTTAAGATAGTTAAATTGCAGATTCCTGCAGGAAAAGCAAATCCAGCTCCACCAGTAGGACCAGCTTTAGGTCAAGCGCAAGTGAACATTATGGGATTCTGTAAAGAATTCAATGCTCGTACGCAAGATCTAGGTGGCTTACTAACACCAGTTGTAATTTCTGTTTATGAAGATCGTTCATTTACATTTGTTACAAAAACACCGCCTGCTGCTGTTTTACTTAAAAAAGCTGCTGGTATTGATAAAGCATCTGGTGAACCAAACAAGAAAAAAGTTGCAACTGTTACAAGTGCACAAGTAAGAGAAATTGCTGAAACTAAAATGCCTGACCTAAACGCTGCTTCAGTTGAAGCTGCTATGCAAATGGTTGAAGGTACTGCACGAAGCATGGGATTTGTTGTAGAAGGCTAATCTCGAAACACGCTTCTCAGTGTCTCTCGTATGAAAGAAGACGAGGATCAAGTGGGAGGTAAAACCGTTATAACCACAATCAAGGAGGAAATGAAAGATGGCTAAAAAAAGTAAACAATATTTAGCAGCTTTGGAAAAAGTTGACACTGAAAAACTTTATTCTGTAGAAGAAGCTGTAGCTTTAGTGCAAGAAACAAACTATGCTAAATTTGATGCAACTGTTGAAGTAGCATACAGACTTGGTGTTGACCCTAAAAAAGCTGACCAACAAATTCGTGGGGCAGTTGTTCTTCCAAATGGAACAGGTAAAACACAAAAAGTTTTAGTTTTTGCTAAAGGTGAAAAAGCTAAAGAAGCAGAAGCAGCAGGAGCAGACTACGTCGGCGACGCTGAACTTGTTCAAAAAATCAATGGCGGATGGTTTGATTTCGACGTTGTTGTAGCAACTCCGGACATGATGGCTGAAGTTGGTCGTTTAGGACGCGTTTTAGGACCCAAAGGATTAATGCCTAACCCTAAAACAGGAACAGTTACAATGGATGTTGCTAAAGCAATCAATGAAATTAAAGCTGGTAAAGTAACGTATCGTGTTGATAAAGCAGGAAACGTTCACGCTCCAATCGGTAAAGTATCGTTTGATGCAGCTAAATTGGTTGAAAACTTTGCAACGATCCAAGACACAATGGTGAAAGTAAAACCTTCAACTGCTAAAGGCGACTACATTAAAAATGTTACCATTACAAGCACGTTTGGACCTGGTATCAAAGTTAACGTAAGTACGTTTAACAAAGCTTAATTTAAAAAAACAAAAAATGTCTTGACCTGGACGGTTTGAGTTGATAGAATCGTCTAGGTTAAGAACTATTACCGAAGACAGTAGGTGGCTATATGCCTTAATTTCCTGCCGAGGATGATATGTGAAAGCATACAATACTCCCTCTATGTCTACGGTGACATGGAGTTTTTTACGTTATAGAGACTTTTTAGTTGATGAAGCGAAAAAATTCCAATCGATCGGGAGGTGAAAAGTTAATGAGTCAAGCAGCAATTGAACAAAAACAATTACTTGTTGAAAAAGCAACAACTCGATTCCAAAACGCAGCATCTGTTGTAGTGATGGATTACCGTGGTTTAACTGTTCAAGAAGTAACAGACTTGCGTAAACAATTACGTGATGCAGGAATTTCAATGAAAGTTATCAAAAACTCTGTGTTGAGCCGTGCAGCAGAAGCAGCTGGTTTAGCAGGAATGGATGATGTTTTTAAAGGACCTACTGCTATCGCATTTAGTGATGAAGATGTTATTGCACCTGCAAAAATCATCGCTGACTTTGCAAAAGAAGCACCAGCTTTAGAAATTAAAGGTGGCGTCATCGAAGGCAAAGTTTCATCAGTAGAAGAAATGAACGCTCTTGCAAAACTACCAAACCGCGAAGGTTTGCTATCTATGTTACTATCAGTACTTCAAGCACCGGTTCGCAACACTGCTCTTGTTATCAAAGCAGTTGCAGAATCAAAAGAAGAAGTAGCTTAATAAGAGAAATGGCTTATTGTTCGTTTGAACACGTAAGTTAAGTAAGATGAACAAAACTAACCTATAAACCTATAATGGAGGAAAATAACAATGGCATTAAACATTGAACAAATCGTTGCTGATTTGAAAGAATCAACAGTATTAGAATTAAACGACTTAGTAAAAGCAATCGAAGAAGAATTTGGCGTAACTGCAGCTGCACCTGTAGCTGCTGCTGGTGGCGGAGAAGCTGCTGCTGCTGAACAAACAGAATTCACAGTAGAATTAACTTCTGTTGGAGACGCAAAAATCAAAGTTATCAAAGCAGTTCGCGAAGCAACTGGTTTAGGCTTGAAAGAAGCTAAAGCTTTAGTTGACGGAGCTCCTGCACCAATTAAAGAAGACGTTTCTAAAGAAGACGCTGAAGCTATGAAAGAAGCATTAGAAGCTGTTGGCGCAACTGTAACACTTAAATAATCAATCTGCTTTAACAGTAGAATTTTTAGACACGCAGTTCGCTGCGTGTCTTTTTTAACTTTAAAGCTAAAATCAAGGAGGGTTTGATATGGCAGATCATTATTTCACGAATAAACCAAGCGCGGCAAGCGAACATTCAGCGTGGACATACGAATTGCGCGGCCAAACATTTAAGTTTGTTACGGACTTGGGTGTGTTTTCGAAAAAAACAGTCGATTTTGGGTCGCGTTTATTGGTTGAGACACTTGATTTAACTTCGTTAGTTGAGGGAGATATTTTAGATGTAGGCTGTGGTTATGGACCGATCGGATTGGCATTCGCCAAAGAAGCTAGTGAACGTACGGTAGAGATGGTCGATGTAAACGAGCGGGCGCTTGGCTTAGCTAAGCAAAATGCTTCTAATAACCGAATCGGCAATGTTTCTATTCATATTTCTGATATTTACGAACAAGTAGCGCAAAAAGAATTTGCAGCAGTCGTCAGCAATCCGCCGATTCGTGCCGGGAAATCAGTCGTGCACGGTATTTTGACAGGTGCTTATGACTATCTCAAAAAAGATGGTATATTAATGATCGTGATTCAAAAGAAACAAGGTGCTCCTAGTGCTAAAGCGAAAATGGAAGAAACATTCGGCAATGCAGAAGTCATTAGTAAAGACAAAGGATATTGGATTATCCAAAGCGTTAAACGGTAAAAACCAAAAAGATGGTCATCTTTAACAAAACAGGATTTATTGTGCTTGACAGAGGGCTTTTTTTTCGGTAAAATAATCTAATGCAGTAAGTGTGTCCAGTAGAAGTAAACTTGTTCTGAAATATTGTCCAGAATAGGTTTTTAAAGAAAAACAAAAGAAAATGTGATTTTTATTTAAAAGTTCACGACTCTTTTGGTTTTTTTTTGTCAAAAAATAGGGTTGCAGATCAAATGTTGCGTATTTTTAATAATTGTTACGCAATTGTAATATGTTGATCCGCCGTAAATTTTGATGGTCTACGTACACAATCAAAACATTTTGAGGGGTGAACAGGTTGGCAGGCCATTTAGTAAATTACGGAAAACACCGTACACGTAGAAGTTTCGCACGAATCAACGAAGTTTTAGAACTTCCGAATTTGATTGAAATTCAAACCAATTCCTACCAATGGTTCTTAGATGAAGGCTTACGTGAAATGTTTAAAGACATTTCTCCAATAGAAGACTTCGCAGGAAACCTATCATTAGAGTTCCTTGATTACCAATTACAAGAATCTAAATATACCGTTGAAGAAGCTCGTTCTCACGATGCAAACTACTCAGCGCCTATTTATGTGAAATTACGTTTGATCAATAAAGTAACCGGTGAAGTGAAAGACCAAGAAGTCTTCTTTGGGGATTTCCCTTTGATGACCGACATGGGAACTTTTGTTATTAACGGAGCAGAACGAGTTATCGTTTCTCAGTTGGTTCGTTCGCCAGGTGTTTACTTTAACAGTAAACTAGATAAAAACGGTAAAGAAGGTTTCGGATCTACCTTGATTCCAAACCGTGGAGCTTGGTTGGAGTACGAAACAGACGCAAAAGATATTTCTTATGTGCGTATTGACCGTACACGTAAAATCCCGTTATCTGTTTTAGTTCGTGCGCTTGGGTTCGGATCAGACGATCAAATCCTTGAGATTTTTGGAGAGAATGAAAGCCTTCGTTTAACTCTAGAAAAAGACTTGCACAAAAACGCCAGCGACTCGCGGACGGAAGAAGCGTTAAAAGATGTTTATGAACGTCTGCGTCCAGGTGAACCTAAAACAGCAGATAGCTCAAGAAGCTTATTGACTGCTCGCTTTTTCGATCCAAAACGTTATGATTTAGCAAACGTGGGTCGTTACAAAGTGAATAAAAAATTAAACCTAAAAACACGTTTATTCAATTTAACATTAGCTGAAACTTTGGTTGACCCAGAAACAGGAGAAATCTTAGTAGAAGAAGGAACTAAATTAGACCGTGACCAAATGGACATTTTAGATCCTTACCTTGATGCTGGTCTAAACAGTGTTACGTATTACCCAACAGAAGATGCGGTCGTTACTGAACCGATCACTCTGCAAGTTGTAAAAGTTGTTTCTCCAAAAGACCCTGAACGAGTTGTGAATGTGATCGGAAATGGCGTAATATCAACAGAAATCAAAAATGCTACACCGGCTGATATTATTTCTTCAATGAACTATTTCTTTAACTTGCAAGAAGGCATCGGCAATGTAGATGACATTGACCACTTAGGCAACCGTCGTATTCGTTCGGTTGGTGAACTATTGCAAAACCAATACCGTATTGGTTTGTCTCGAATGGAACGTGTGGTACGTGAGCGGATGTCGATCCAAGATATGGCTACCGTTACACCACAACAATTGATCAACATTCGTCCAGTTGTTGCGGCCATCAAAGAATTCTTTGGGTCATCTCAACTGTCACAATTTATGGATCAAACCAACCCATTAGGCGAGTTGACTCATAAACGTCGTTTATCTGCTTTAGGACCCGGTGGTTTAACCAGAGACCGTGCTGGATACGAAGTTCGTGACGTGCATTACTCGCATTATGGCCGTATGTGTCCGATTGAAACACCTGAAGGACCAAACATTGGACTGATCAACAGCTTATCTAGTTTCGCAAAAGTAAATAAATTTGGATTCATTGAAACACCTTACCGTCGCGTAGACCGCGAAACTGGTAAAGTAACAGACCACATCGACTATTTAACAGCAGATGAAGAAGATGCGTATGTTGTTGCGCAAGCAAATGCAGAGTTGAATGAAGATGGCACATTTGCGAACGATATCGTATTGGCTCGTTATGTAGAAGAAAACTTAGAAGTACCGATCGGCCGTGTAGATTATATGGACGTTTCTCCTAAACAAGTAGTTGCTGTAGCAACAGCTTGTATTCCTTTCTTGGAAAACGATGATAGTAACCGGGCATTGATGGGTGCAAACATGCAACGTCAAGCTGTACCGTTGATCAGACCAGAAGCACCATTAGTGGGAACTGGTATGGAACACGTAGCGGCAAAAGACTCAGGCGCGGCAATTATTTGTCAAAATGACGGAATCGTTGAATACGTAGACGCTAAAGAAATTCGTATTCGTCAAGACAACGGGGCATTAGATAAATACCCTGTTACAAAATTCCGTCGTTCAAACGCAGGTACTTGTTACAATCAACGTCCAATCGTTGCTAAAGGCGATCGCGTAGACAAAGGCGAGATTTTAGCAGATGGTTCTTCTATGGAAAATGGGGAAATGGCTTTAGGTCAAAACCCATTAGTAGCCTTCATGACTTGGGAAGGGTACAACTATGAAGATGCGATCATCATGAGCGAACGTTTAGTCAAAGATGATGTGTACACGTCGATCCATATTGAAGAATATGAGTCAGAAGCACGTGACACGAAACTTGGACCTGAAGAAATCACTCGTGAGATTCCTAACGTCGGAGAAGATGCTTTAAAAGATCTAGATGAAATGGGTATTATCCGCATTGGGGCTGAAGTTCTTGATGGCGATTTGCTGGTTGGGAAAGTAACTCCTAAAGGGGTAACGGAACTATCAGCAGAAGAGCGTCTATTGCATGCGATCTTTGGTGAAAAAGCTCGTGAAGTAAGAGATACTTCTTTACGCGTACCACATGGTGGCGGCGGAACAGTCCATGATGTTAAGATCTTTACTCGTGAAGCAGGAGATGAGTTATCTCCAGGAGTAAACATGCTTGTTCGGGTTTACATTGTTCAAAAACGTAAAATCAATGAAGGGGACAAAATGGCGGGACGTCATGGTAACAAAGGTGTTGTTTCGTTGATTATGCCGGAAGAAGATATGCCGTTTATGCCTGATGGAACTCCTGTTGATATTATGTTAAACCCATTAGGGGTACCTTCACGGATGAATATTGGACAAGTACTTGAATTGCATATGGGAATGGCCGCTCGCAAAATGGGCATTCACATTGCATCGCCTGTATTTGATGGAGCCAATGAAAAAGACGTTTGGGAAACAGTTCAAGAAGCCGGAATGGCTGCAGATGCGAAAACCGTTCTTTATGACGGACGTAGCGGAGAACCGTTTGACAACCGCATTTCTGTCGGAGTAATGTACATGATCAAACTGGCCCACATGGTCGATGATAAATTACATGCTCGTTCAACTGGACCTTACTCACTAGTTACACAACAACCATTGGGTGGTAAAGCTCAATTTGGTGGACAACGTTTTGGTGAGATGGAAGTTTGGGCACTTGAAGCTTATGGTGCAGCTTATACACTGCAAGAAATCCTGACATACAAATCAGATGATGTTGTTGGACGTGTTAAAACGTACGAAGCTATCGTTAAAGGCGATCCTATTCCAAAACCAGGTGTTCCTGAATCATTCCGCGTATTAGTTAAAGAATTACAAGCTTTAGGATTAGATATGAAAGTATTGAATGCTGAAGATGAAGAAATTGAACTACGCGATATGGATGACGATGATGACATCGTAAACATTGATGCTCTGAGCAAATACGCTGAAGAACAAGAAAAAGTTCGCGCAGAAGCAGCAGAAAAAGAACGACTAAAAGATTAAGATGCGAAGCGCTCTGTTCAGCTCTGACAGAAAAATAGAAAAATTCCCGCAGAAGGCTGTAAGCCTTGAGGACAATTTTGTCTTTTTTCCGAAGAGCTAGAGCGCGCAGCTCGATTAAAGAAGATGCGGAGAGTTCCTCCGGGGACTCGGGTTTCCGCTCTATTTTGTAATGAACCAAAACAGTGAGCAGATAGGGCAGCTCGATATAAAAAATAAAGGGAGGTAGGCCCCTTGATAGACGTTAATAATTTTGAAAGTATGCAAATTGGTTTGGCCTCTCCAGATAAGATTCGCAGTTGGTCTTATGGAGAAGTCAAAAAACCTGAAACCATTAACTATCGTACATTGAAACCTGAACGAGATGGTTTATTCTGTGAACGTATTTTCGGACCTTCAAAAGACTGGGAATGTGCTTGTGGAAAATACAAACGAATTCGTTACAAAGGCATCGTCTGCGACCGTTGTGGAGTTGAAGTAACTCGTTCTAAAGTACGTCGTGAACGTATGGGTCATATTGAATTAGCAGCACCAGTTACTCACATTTGGTATTTCAAAGGGATTCCAAGCCGTATGGGACTTGTGTTAGACATGAGCCCACGTGCTCTTGAAGAAATCATTTATTTCGCTTCTTACGTTGTTATCGAACCTGGTAACACACCGATGGAAAAGAAACAATTATTGACTGAAAGAGAATACCGTGAACGTCGTGATCAATATGGAACAGAATTTCAAGCTGAAATGGGAGCAGAAGCCATTAAGCAATTATTGAACGATGTAAATCTTGAAAAAGAAGTGACTGAATTAAAAGAAGAATTAAAAACAGCACAAGGCCAAAAACGGACACGTGCTATTCGTCGCTTGGATATTCTAGAAGCTTTCCGTAATTCTGGAAACCACCCATCATGGATGGTTATGGATGTTATTCCGATTATTCCTCCAGAAATTCGCCCAATGGTTCAATTAGAAGGCGGACGCTTTGCGACAAGTGATTTAAATGACTTGTACCGTCGTGTAATTAACCGTAACAACCGTTTGAAACGTCTACTAGATTTAATGGCACCGAATATCATTGTTCAAAATGAAAAACGGATGTTGCAAGAAGCAGTCGATGCTTTGATTGATAATGGTCGTCGCGGCCGTCCAGTTACTGGACCAGGTAACCGTCCATTGAAATCATTGTCACACATGCTAAAAGGAAAACAAGGTCGTTTCCGTCAAAACTTACTTGGTAAACGTGTAGACTATTCAGGCCGTTCGGTTATTGTTGTTGGACCAACGCTTAAAATGTACCAATGTGGATTGCCGAAACAAATGGCCATTGAACTTTTCAAACCATTTGTAATGAGAGAACTTGTTGCCCGCGATATCGCCAGCAATATCAAAAACGCAAAACGCAAAATCGATCGTCAAGACGATGCTATCTGGCCTGTCTTGGAAGAAGTTATCCGCGAACACCCAGTTCTATTGAACCGGGCACCAACATTACACAGATTAGGAATCCAAGCTTTTGAGCCTGTTCTTGTAGAGGGTAAAGCTATTCGCTTGCACCCATTAGTCTGTGAAGCTTATAACGCCGACTTCGATGGAGACCAAATGGCTGTCCATGTACCGTTAAGTGAAGAGGCACAAGCTGAAGCGCGTATGTTGATGCTTGCTGCTCAAAACATTCTAAATCCAAAAGATGGTAAACCAGTAGTTACTCCTTCTCAAGATATGGTATTGGGGAACTATTACCTTACAATGGAAGAAGAAGGACGCGAAGGCGAAGGAATGACATTCAGCAGTTTGAATGAAGCATTGGTTGCTTACCAAAGCGGCTATGTGCATTTACATTCACGGATTGGAATCCGTGCAATCGATATTCCGAACAAACCGTTTACTGAATGGCAAAAAGATAAAATGATGATCACGACTGTTGGGAAATTGATTTTCAATGAAATCATGCCTGGGGAATTCCCATACATGAATGAGCCGACTCAAGTAAACCTTGAGGTTGCTACACCAGACAAATACTTTGTCGAAGCAGCAACGGATATTCCGGCTCACATTAAAGAGCAAGCGTTGATCAAACCATTTAAGAAGAAAAACCTTGGTAATATTATTGCAGAAGTTTTCAAACGTTTCAAAATAACCGAAACATCAAAAATGTTAGACAGAATGAAAGACTTAGGATACAAATATTCTACTATTGCAGGGATTACCGTAGGAATTTCGGATATCGTTGTCTTGCATGAAAAACAAGAGATGTTAGATGAAGCTCATGGACAAGTAGACAATGTAACCAAACAATTCCGTCGTGGTTTAATTACGGATGATGAACGTTATGAACGTGTTATTGCTATCTGGAATGCTGCTAAAGACCGTATTCAAGTGAAATTGATGGAAAGTTTAGATGACCGCAACCCGATCTTCATGATGAGTGACTCAGGTGCCCGTGGTAACATCTCCAACTTTACTCAACTGGCTGGTATGCGTGGATTGATGGCTGCACCGAATGGACAAATCATGGAATTACCGATCACATCTAACTTCCGTGAAGGACTATCAGTTTTAGAAATGTTTATCTCTACCCATGGTGCTCGTAAAGGAATGACCGATACGGCTCTGAAAACGGCTGACTCGGGTTACTTGACTCGTCGTTTAGTAGACGTGGCACAAGATGTTATCATTCGTGAAACAGATTGTGGAACGGACCGTGGTTTAGAAGTTACTGCTATTAAAGAAGGCAATGAAGTGATTGAACCTCTTGAGGAGCGTTTGTTAGGTCGTTATACACGTAAAACGATCTTTAATCCTAAAGACGGATCTGTTATCATCAAAAATAACGAAATCATCACAGAAGACATTGCAAAAGAAATTATAGACGCAGATATTGAACAAGTTACCATTCGTTCAGTATTTACATGTAATACTAAACATGGTGTTTGTAAGTATTGTTATGGCCGTAACTTGGCTACAGGTTCAGAAGTTGAAGTTGGAGAAGCAGTTGGAACAATTGCAGCTCAATCAATTGGAGAACCAGGAACCCAATTAACCATGCGTACTTTCCATACAGGTGGAGTTGCCGGAGACGATATTACTCAAGGTCTTCCACGTATCCAAGAAATTTTTGAAGCTCGTCATCCTAAAGGACAAGCTGTTATCACTGAAGTAACCGGTGAAGTCATTGCGATTGAAGAAAATCCAGCAGATCGTACGAAAGAAATTACGATCAAAGGAGTAACCGATACGCGTAGTTACCAAATTCCGTTTACTTCCCGCATGAAAGTTGCTGAAGGCGACATCGTTAAACGTGGTTCAAGCTTAATTGAAGGATCAGTCGATCCTAAACAACTATTAGGTGTCAGCGATGTTCTTTCTGTTGAAAACTATCTCTTACGTGAAGTTCAAAAAGTTTACCGTATGCAAGGGGTAGAAATCGGCGACAAACATATCGAAGTTATGGTTCGTCAAATGTTGCGGAAAGTTCGTATCATGGATCCAGGTGAAACAGACGTCTTGCCAGGAACGTTGATCGACATCCATGATTTCACAGACGAAAATAACCGTACGCTATTAGCCGGCGGTGTTCCAGCGACAGCTCGTCCAGTTTTACTTGGAATTACTAAAGCTTCTCTTGAAACAAATAGTTTCTTGTCAGCTGCTTCCTTCCAAGAGACGACACGTGTCTTAACAGATGCTGCTATTCGCGGAAAACGTGATCCGTTATTAGGATTGAAAGAAAACGTCATTATCGGAAAAATCATTCCAGCTGGTACAGGAATGCCGAAATATCGTAAAATGGAACCAAAAGGAGTTGGCGTTGTGAGCGAGAATGTTTACAGCATCAATGACAAAAAGGAACCGAATATATAAGATAAGTTAAAAAGGCCGTTCAACTGATGCTACAATCAGCTGAACGGCCTTTTTTGTTTGCCTAAACTTCATAACTTTAGTCGTTGCTTTTCCGTCGATAGTGCGAATTCCTTTTGCGTGCCTTAACAATGTTAAAGCTCTGTCCATGAGGTACGCAAATCCTTTTTGAGTACCTCAACATTGCTAAACCCCTATCGTTAAGGTACACAAACCCTATTTGCGTACCTTAACGATGTTAAATCTCTCTCCTTAAGGTACATAACCTCCTTTTTTCATTTGCCTACTTATTTGAAAGTGACATTATTTTTAGTGAGCCGGAAGGTGTGCTATGCTAATTATGAGTAGAAATATAAAAACCAAAAAATTGAAGGAGTGTTTTAAGTGGGAATAACACGAAAAAAATTACCGGATATGCAATCAGGGCTTTATATTGACGGACAATGGACAACAGGCTCGCTGGAAAGTAAAGCAGTCAACAACCCTGCTACAGGCGAAGAGTTGATACAAGTGGCACAAGCCGATACAGCTGATACTGAAAAAGCTATTGCAGCAGCAAAAGCGGCTTTTCCAGTATGGTCAGGAATGGAATTGAAAGAAAGAGTAAAGATTCTGCACAAAATTGCGGATTTAATGGAAGAAAATGCAGATCGACTAGCACTGATCATGACGCTAGAACAAGGCAAACCACTAGCAGAAGCAAAAGGCGAAATCAAAACGAACGTAGAAAATATGCATTGGAATGCTGAAGAAGCTAGGCGGATCTATGGTGAAACGATTCCTGCTCCTAATAACCACAAATTTGAAGTTAAGAAGCAGCCAGTAGGCGTTGTTGGTGCCATTACCCCTTGGAACTTTCCGTCTAACATGATCATACGGAAGATATCGCCCGCTATTTCAGCTGGCTGCACGATTATTTTGAAACCAGCCAGCAGCACACCGCTCTCTGCTATTGCATTATTTGAGTTGTTTGAACAAGCGGGGTTACCGGCCGGCGTAGCTAATTTGGTAATGGGGCCATCAAGTGATATCGGTAAAGCCTTAACGGACAGTAATGATGTTCGCAAATTAACGTTTACCGGCTCAACCAAGGTAGGGCAGCAATTGTATGAACAGTGCGGGGCTACCTTGAAAAAAATCTCATTAGAATTAGGCGGGCATGCACCGTTTATTGTTTTTGCAGATGCACCGATCGAAGAAACGGTCAAGACATTAGTAGCTATGAAATTCAGGAACAATGGGCAAGCTTGTACATCGCCTAACCGTATTTTTGTCGAAAAATCGATCAAAAAAGAATTCACGGCTGCTTTAAATCAAGCTGTTTCTCAAGTGAAGGTCGGGAATGGGCTAGATGAAGTGACGGTAGGCCCGCTAATCAATGAAGAAGCTCGTGAAACGATTGATGCTCAATTAGCGGATGCAAAAAATAAAGGTGCAGACATTCCTGTCGGTGGGGGTCGCTTGACAGAAGGAGAATATGAAAAAGGATTCTTTTATCAGCCAACTGTCGTCGATGGCGTAACGAAAGAAATGGATATATTCTATGAAGAAACTTTTGGTCCAGTCGTTCCGCTGATTGAATTTGAAGAAGAAGATGACGTGATTCAAATGGCTAATGATACCAACTTCGGTTTGGCTTCTTACGTTTTCACTACTGACTTGCGTCGTGCTGAAAAAGTGAGTCGAGCTTTAGAGTATGGATTAGTAGGAGTCAACAATACGCAAGTTTCTCAGTCAGAAACACCTTTTGGCGGTGTGAAACATTCTGGTCTAGGCCGCGAAAATGGGCATTATGGAATTGAAGAGTTTCTTGAAGTTAAATTTGTCCACACCACTTACTTTGCTGATTAAGAGAGAGTGCCTAAAAAAGAAAGAAGGGCTAAAGATGAAAGCTGTACGGGTTGATGAATTTGGCGGACCGGAAGTACTGAAATTAGAAGAAACCGAGACACCGGTGCCAAAGGATGATGAGGTACTGATCAAAGTTCGTTATGCAGGAGTATTGCCGGTTGACTGGAAAATCCGACAAGGCAAGGCAGGCAAGAGACATTTTCCTTATACTCCGGGAATTGCCGCTTCGGGGATTATTGAACAAGTTGGTAAAGATGTGGTAGGTTTTAAAATCGGCGATGCCGTTTTCGGCAGAACAAAACGCGGAGCCTATAAAGAAAAGGCCGCTATTCCCATGACAGCCTTGAATCACAAACCTGTCAATCTTTCATTTGAACAAGCGGCTACGATTATTGCCGGTGCAGAAACAGCCTGGAAAGCTTTATTTACACAAGGCGATCTAAAAGCTGGTCAACGTGTTTTGATCCATGCTGCAGCTGGCGGAGTAGGACATTATGCCGTTCAGTTGGCTAAATGGAAAGGGGCAGAAGTTATCGGAACAGCATCAACGGATAACCAAAGCTTTTTAAAAGAATTAGGCGCAGACCAAGGAATCGATTATAAAAAGCAACGGTTTGAAGAAGAGGTAGCGGCCGTTGATTTAGTTATTGATTTGATTGGCGGCGAAACCCAAGACCGATCTTGGGAAATCATCAAGCCAGGTGGAAAGTTAGTCAGTTTGGTCGGCATTCGCAACCCACAAGCTGCAACAGATCATTTAGTTACAGGAATAGACAATCAGGATAGCCCCACACTAAGTGATTTGGACCAATTAGCAGAACTGATGGCTAATGGTACAATCAAAACAGAAATCGAGAAGGTTTATCCATTGGAAAAAGTTCGAGAAGCTATGATGCAAAGTGAGACTGGCCACGGCCGAGGGCGCATTTTGCTGAAGGTGACAGCTGATTAACACTGGATTAGATAATAAGACAGAGCAAAAGGGATAAAAGTACTTTTGCTCTGTTTTATTTTGTCAGATAAAAAGTTTCTCAGTTAAGGCCAAGAGAGCTTCACCGTAGCGGATAGAAAAGAACACACCGAAAAAGATAAAGGGAGCAAAAGGCAGATGAGTTTGGCGAGTTATTTTTTTTAATAGTAAAAGAATACTAGCCAGCAGCAACAACGATAAAGAAGCTGCAAACAAGGTGAACAGCATTAGTTTGAAACCTAAAAATAAGCCAAGGATACCAAAAAGTTTTACATCGCCGCCGCCAATGGCTTGATCTGTGATCCAATACAAGGCATAAAACAAACTAAAATAAAAGAGAGCGCTGAGCAGATAGTGAGTAAATGAGAGTGGATGATACAACATTCGACCGATCAACACGAGAGAAAAAAAGGACGCCATAAGCGAGTCTGGCAATAACTGGTAGTGGAGATCGGTTACGCTGAAGATCAGACTAAAGGCAACCAGCAGATACATTAAAAAAAGTTCTTGCGGTTGA
Organism: Carnobacterium sp. CP1; assembly: GCF_001483965.1. Classification (NCBI taxonomy): domain Bacteria; kingdom Bacillati; phylum Bacillota; class Bacilli; order Lactobacillales; family Carnobacteriaceae; genus Carnobacterium; species Carnobacterium antarcticum. Next base: position 1,724,860 of record NZ_CP010796.1, on the reverse strand, counting down.
GCTGCAAAAGCTAAGGCAATAGAAACAAAGAGAAAACCAGTCCAAATTTCGCTAAGCGGATAAAAAAGCGAAAGGGAAGCGCGGCAATGGCGGCACCGTCCTTTCTGAAACAGAAAAGAAAAAACAGGAATCAGTTCAGTTGGACCAAGCGAATGCTGACAATCAGCACAATGCGAGGCCGGATGGACAATGGATTGTCCCAAAGGAATTCTTAAACCGACGACCATAAAAAAAGAACCGAAACAACAACCAAGCAATCCGATCAATAGAAACAAGAGAAACACAGACATTTTTTGATTCACCTAGCTTTCTTCATTCATTTGCTTTTGTTATAAGGAATATACGTAATGTTTAATGAAAAAAATTATTTTGAAGAAAAAAGAAAAAATGTTGTCCTTTTGTTGACAAGAAAAAAAAGACATGGTATGATTCACAAGGTGCTTTTGTATACAGATTCCTGTCGATCAGTCGTTCTGACTGGTACAAGGGCCATTAATTCTACAAGTAAAGCTGGTTGCGATTTGCAGCACTATTTTTTTGCTGAAAAAAGAACCACCTGGATGTGTGGACTAGAAAGATAAACACAGGGAAGGAGGAAATTACCAATGCCTACTATTAATCAATTAGTTCGTAGCCCTCGTAAATCTAAAGCAGAAAAGTCTGAATCACCTGCTTTGAACAGAGGATATAACAGTAAAAGAAAAAAACAAACAACAGTAAACTCACCTCAAAAGCGTGGTGTTTGTACTCGTGTGGGAACTATGACTCCTAAAAAACCTAACTCAGCGTTACGTAAATATGCACGTGTTCGTTTGTCTAACTTAATTGAAGTAACAGCATATATCCCAGGAGAAGGACATAACCTACAAGAACATAGTGTTGTACTTATCCGTGGAGGACGTGTTAAGGATTTACCGGGTGTACGTTACCACATCGTTCGTGGTGCATTAGATACTGCTGGTGTTACTGACCGTAAACAAAGTCGTTCTAAATATGGTGCTAAAAAACCTAAAAAATAAGCTAACTGCTTAATTTGAAAATGAAATTCGTATTCTAAAAAAACTATTATTGAAAGGAGGAATTTGGATGCCTCGTAAAGGTCCTATTACTAAACGTGATGTGTTACCTGATCCAATTTATAATTCTAAATTAGTTACTCGCTTAATCAACCGTTTAATGGTTGATGGTAAACGTGGGAAAGCTGCTACTATTCTTTACAGCTCACTTGATGTTGTTAAAGAACAAACAGGCAACGATCCTATGGAAGTGTTTGAACAAGCAATGAAAAACATTATGCCTGTTCTTGAAGTTAAAGCTCGTCGTGTTGGGGGTTCTAACTACCAAGTTCCAGTCGAAGTTCGTCCAGAACGTCGTACTGCACTTGCTCTTCGTTGGTTAGTAAACTACGCTCGTCTGCGTGGAGAAGATACTATGGAACAACGTCTTGCTAAAGAAATCATGGATGCTGCAAACAACTCAGGTTCTGCAGTTAAAAAACGTGAAGATACACATAAAATGGCAGAAGCGAACAAAGCTTTCGCTCACTACCGTTGGTAAAATTTTTCCAAAAAAAGGCTTGGTTCCTATTGTAGAAACCTGGCCTTTATTGGAAAAGAGTGTATTTAAACTAAACATTAAAAACTTAATTAATTTAAGAGAGGTGTTATTGCAAGATGGCTAAAAGAGAGTTTACTCTAGAAAATACCCGTAATATCGGAATCATGGCCCATATCGATGCTGGTAAAACAACAACGACTGAGCGTGTCCTTTATTATACTGGCCGTATCCATAAAATTGGTGAAACCCACGAAGGTGGAGCACAAATGGACTGGATGGCACAAGAACAAGAGCGTGGAATCACGATTACATCTGCTGCAACAACAGCTGCTTGGAAAGGACACCGCGTAAATATCATCGATACTCCAGGTCACGTTGACTTCACTGTTGAAGTTGAACGTTCTCTACGTGTATTAGATGGTGCTGTAATGCTACTTGATGCACAATCAGGTGTTGAACCTCAAACTGAAACAGTTTGGCGTCAAGCAACAACTTATGGTGTACCTCGTATTGTATTCATTAACAAAATGGATAAAACCGGAGCAGACTTTTTGTATTCAGTAGGCACAATGCACGATCGCTTACAAGCAAACGCTCACCCGATTCAGTTGCCGATGGGTGCTGAAACAGAATTTATCGGAATTATCGATTTAGTTAAAATGAAAGCTGAAATCTATGAAGACGACATGGGCCAAGTGGTTCGTGAAGAAGACATTCCTGCAGAATACCAAGAGTTAGCAGACGAATGGCGTACAAAATTGATTGAAGCTGTTGCTGAATTAGACGAAGATATGATGGAAAGATACCTTGAAGGCGAAGAGATTACTGAAGCAGAACTTATTGCTGGTATTCGTAAAGCAACTTTAAGCGTTGAATTTTACCCAGTTCTTTGTGGTTCAGCATTTAAAAACAAAGGTGTTCAAATGATGCTAGATGCAGTTATTGATTACCTACCATCTCCAATCGACGTTAAACCTATGGAAGGTATCTTACCAGGTACTGAAGACACAGTTGAACGTCCTGCAGATGATAGCGCACCATTCGCAGCATTAGCATTTAAAGTTATGACTGACCCGTTTGTAGGTCGTCTAACATTCTTCCGTGTGTATTCAGGAACGTTACAAGCTGGATCATATATCCAAAATGCTTCAAAAGGCAAACGTGAACGTGTAGGTCGTATCTTGCAAATGCATGCGAACTCTCGTAGCGAAATCCCTGAAGTATTTGCCGGAGACATTGCAGCAGCAGTCGGATTGAAAGATACGACTACTGGAGATACACTGTGTGACGAAAAATCACAAGTTATCTTAGAATCAATGGACTTCCCGGAACCTGTTATCCAAGTAGCGATTGAACCTAAATCAAAAGCTGACCAAGATAAAATGGGTGTTGCATTACAAAAATTAGCTGAAGAAGATCCAACTTTCCGTGCTGAAACAGACCACGAAACAGGTGAAACGATCATCGCTGGTATGGGTGAATTACACTTAGATATCATCGTTGACCGTATGAAACGTGAATTCGGTGTTGAAGCTACTGTTGGAGCTCCTCAAGTTTCTTATCGTGAAACATTCCGCGGTTCGACTCAAGCTGAAGGTAAATTCGTTCGTCAATCTGGTGGTAAAGGTCAATACGGTCACGTATGGATCGAATTCTCACCAAATGAAGAAGGAAAAGGCTTTGAGTTTGAAGATGCAATCGTTGGTGGTGTTGTTCCTCGTGAATACATCCCAGCAGTTAAAGCGGGATTAGAAGCTTCATTAGATAACGGTGTTCTTGCTGGTTATCCGTTAGTGGATATCAAAGCAAAACTTTATGATGGTTCTTACCATGATGTCGACTCAAATGAAACGGCATTTAAAGTAGCGGCTTCAATGGCACTTAAAAATGCTGCGAAGAAAGCTAACCCTGTTATTTTGGAACCGATGATGGCTGTTGATATTACAATTCCTGAAGACTATTTAGGAGACGTAATGGGACACATTAGTGCTCGTCGTGGACGGATCGAAGGCTCAGAAGTACGTGGAAATACGACTATCGTTAAAGGTACGATTCCACTAGCTGAAATGTTCGGATACGCTACAGCATTACGTTCAGCAACACAAGGCCGTGGTACATTCTCAATGACATTTGATCATTACGAAGATGTTCCTAAGTCGATTTCTGCAGAAATCATTAAGAAAAATGGCGGCGAAGCGTAAAGTTAACGGTAATCGTTAAGTATTGCTTTTCCCGGCATTAATCGGTATAATTCTTACAAATGATAGGGACGAACTGAGGTTTTTCCCTATCTAAAATAAAAAATGAAAACTCATTCCAAGGAGGAAATTACTAAAATGGCAAAAGAAAAATACGATCGCTCAAAACCCCATGTTAACGTTGGTACTATTGGACACGTTGACCATGGTAAAACTACTTTAACAGCTGCAATCACAACTGTATTAGCTAAAAAAGGTTTCGTAAGTACTGCAAAAGACTACGCTTCTATCGATGGTGCTCCAGAAGAGCGCGAACGTGGAATCACAATTTCAACTTCTCACGTTGAATACGAAACTGAAAACCGCCACTACGCTCACGTAGACTGCCCAGGCCATGCTGACTATGTTAAAAACATGATCACTGGTGCTGCACAAATGGATGGCGCTATCTTAGTAGTATCTGCTGCTGATGGCCCAATGCCTCAAACTCGTGAACACATTCTATTGTCTCGTCAAGTTGGTGTTCCATACATCGTTGTTTTCTTAAACAAAGTTGACATGGTTGATGACGAAGAATTACTAGAGTTAGTTGAAATGGAAGTTCGTGACTTGTTAACAGAATACGAATTCCCAGGAGACGACACTCCAGTTATTGCTGGTTCTGCTCTTAAAGCTCTTGAAGGCGTTGCAGAATACGAAGACAAAATCATGGACTTGATGGAAGCTGTAGACACTTACATTCCAACTCCGGAACGTGCTACTGACAAACCATTCATGATGCCAGTTGAGGATGTATTCTCAATCACTGGACGTGGAACAGTTGCTACAGGACGTGTAGAAGCTGGTGAAATCAAAGTCGGTGAAGAAGTAGAAATCATCGGAATCCATGAAGCGACAACTAAATCTACTGTTACAGGTGTTGAAATGTTCCGTAAATTGCTAGACTACGCTCAAGCAGGGGACAACATCGGTGCTTTATTACGTGGGGTTGCTCGTGAAGACATCCAACGTGGACAAGTATTAGCTAAACCAGGTTCAATCACTCCGCATACTAAATTTAAAGGCGAAGTTTATATCTTATCAAAAGAAGAAGGTGGACGTCACACTCCATTCTTCGCTAACTACCGCCCGCAATTCTACTTCCGTACAACTGACGTAACTGGTGTTGTTGAGTTACCAGAAGGTACTGAAATGGTTATGCCAGGAGACAACGTTACAATTGACGTTCAATTGATCGCACCAATCGCTATTGACCCAGGTACTAAATTCACTATCCGTGAAGGTGGACGTACTGTTGGAGCTGGCGTTGTAGTTTCAATCGAAGCTTAATCAACAAAAACTAAAAGTGATTTAAAAAGGACTCTGCCAGTGGCAGAGCGTGTTCAGACAAGAAAAAAGCCGTATCGGTTATCCGATGCGGCTTTTTTATGTTCTTTTTTTGATTTGTTAAAAAAGTTGGGTACCATATAGAAGATGGAATAGTAGTCGTATGGTACACGAAAATAGGTTATATGCCCTATTATTGTGTGATAAAACTAGAGTTAAAGTGCAAGAACAGGATACGAACCTTAACTGTATGATAAGACTCGACTTGAGGCACACAAAATCCAGATGCGTACCTTAAGAGTGGATTCGAATAGAGCATAAGGTACACAAACTCTTTTTGAGGACGGTAAGGATAGAAAACCTCTCTCCGTATGTCACGCAAGACAAGTGCATTAGTTGGGTTTTTCGTCTGTGGTCGAGAAAAGCTCCGATTGGATTGGGTTGGCTAAAACCAAACCGGTTAAGAGTCGTATGGACGATGGAATAGCATAGGGCGCATAAGAACAAAGCGCGTTTTTTAGAAAAGGGCTTTTAAAAGAAGGTGACGCTTAATATGCAATGCTAAAGAAATAAAATATAAAAACTATTATTCAGAATCTAATCCAAAATAACTATAAAACAGCTTGTTTCTAAAGTTTTAGAAGATTTAGAAACTTAACCTCATCTTATTCTAATAATTGTGTTACACTAGAAAGCAATATAGCGTAAGGAGTGGTTGGAATGAGAAAAACAGTAGACTTGGATTGGGCAAATTTAGGATTTAGCTACATTAAAACAGATTACCGTTACATCTCGTATTGGAAAGATGGAAAATGGGATGATGGAGCTTTGACAGAAGATAATAAAGTACATATTAGTGAAGGGTCGACTGCTTTGCATTATGGCCAAACGGTTTTTGAAGGAATGAAAGCTTACCGTGCAAAAGACGGCAGCATCAATCTGTTTCGAGCGGATCAGAATGCTGAAAGAATGCAACGGAGCTGTCGACGTTTGCTGATGCCGGAAATTCCTACAGATACCTTTATAGAAGCGGTTAAAAAAGTTGTCAAAGCGAATGAAGCGTATATCCCACCGTATGGTACAGGAGGATCGTTGTATCTTCGTCCGTTTATGATTGGTGTAGGAGACAACATTGGGGTTAAGCCTGCTGAAGAATATCTATTCTCAATTTTTTGTATGCCGGTCGGAGCTTACTTTAAAGGCGGCTTGCTTCCAACAAACTTTATGGTATCTGGATATGACCGAGCAGCTGGGAACGGAACAGGTGCTGCTAAAGTTGGGGGTAATTATGGCGGGAGTTTGCTGCCAGGCAGAGAAGCGCAACAAAAGAATTTCAGTGACGCGATTTATCTTGATCCGATCACGCATACAAAAATTGAAGAAGTGGGGTCAGCGAACTTCTTTGGAATTACTAAAGATAATAAATTTATCACTCCCGTTTCGCCTTCTATCTTGCCGAGTATCACAAAATATTCTTTGTTGTATTTAGCTAAAGAACGTTTGGGGTTAGAGGTGGAAGAAGGAGATGTTTATGTAGATGAATTGGATCGGTTTGCGGAAGCAGGAGCTTGCGGAACAGCCGCAGTTATTTCGCCAATCGGCGGCATTCAATATGGAGAAGATTTCCATGTGTTTTATAGCGAAACAGAAGTTGGGCCGATAACCAAAAAACTTTACGAAGAATTGACGGGAATCCAATACGGAGAAGTTCCGGCTCCTGAAGGCTGGATCGTCAAAGTTTGATTATTTCAGTAGTCATCTAAAGATTGAATACCATTCTTCTGATCGGTAAGAAGGTCAGTTAAATAAAAAGAGATTTCTTAACACTTTTAAGTAGACAAATGAAACAGAATAAGTTACGATAAGCGAGTTGATCACTTCTTATCGTAGCTTATTTATTTTAACCAAATGATTGCTTTCTTCTATAGAATAAGAAGAATGTTTCGGCAAGAACATAAAAAAGCAAAACAATAAAAATAAAAAGTAAAAAATGCTTGATAAAAAAAGATGTATCTTGTATAATTGAACAGGTGCTGATTTCAAAGAAGAGATCGTACTGGGTATTTCGAAAGAAACCCAATGGCTATGAAACGAGAGGTTGCGACACACCCGGCCGCTTTGCCACGGCGAGTGTGACGGAAATTTTCGTGGAGCAATGTCTAATTTCTAAGACTAGGCGAAGGAGGGAAAATGATGGCAAAACAAAAAATTCGGATTCGTTTAAAAGCTTATGAACATCGTCTTTTAGACCAATCAGCAGAAAAGATTGTAGAAACAGCAAAAAGAACTGGTGCTAGCGTGTCTGGTCCAATTCCATTACCAACAGAAAGAAGCCTTTATACTGTGATTCGTGCGACTCACAAATATAAAGATTCTCGTGAGCAATTTGAAATGCTTACACACAAACGTGTGATTGATATTATCAATCCTACACCAAAAACTGTTGATGCTTTAACAAAACTTGATCTACCATCTGGCGTAGACATCGAGATCAAACTTTAATACAAACTAAAAAAATGGAGGTGTACTCATGACCAAAGGAATCTTAGGCAAAAAAGTAGGGATGACACAAATCTTTACAGCGTCAGGCGAATTAATCCCTGTAACTGTAATCGAAGCAACACCAAACGTTGTTTTGCAACTTAAAACAATGGAAAACGACGGCTATGAAGCTGTTCAATTGGGTTACCAAGACAAACGTGATATTTTATCAAACAAACCTGCAAAAGGACATGTAGCAAAAGCAGATACTGCTCCTAAGCGCTTCATACGTGAATTTGACGATGTTGAGCTGGGAGAATACGAAGTGGGTAAAGAAATTCGTGTTGAGACTTTCGAAGCTGGAGACATCGTTGATGTAACGGGGACTTCAAAAGGTAAAGGATTCCAAGGCGTTATCAAACGTCACGGATATGGCCGCGGCCCAATGTCCCACGGATCCCGTCACCACCGTCGTCCTGGTTCATTGGGTGACGCTAACGCAGCTCGCGTATTTAAACAAACATTACTACCTGGCCGTATGGGCGGAAACCGCATTACAATTCAAAACCTTGAAATTGTTCGCGTAGACGCTGAGAAAAACGTTATTCTTATTAAAGGAAACGTACCAGGAGCTAAAAAATCCTTAATCCAAATTAGATCTGCTCACAAACAAGCAGCTAAATAATGAACTAAGAGAGGAGGAACAAAGGAATGCCAAAATTAGCATTATACAAACAAGATGGTACCCAAAATGGTGAAGTTACTTTAGACGACGCTATTTTCGGTATTGAACCAAACGAAAACGTTGTGTTTGACGCAATCATTATGCAACGCGCTTCATTAAGACAAGGAACTCATGCAGTTAAAAGCCGCGGTGCAGTACGCGGCGGTGGACGTAAGCCTTGGCGTCAAAAGGGAACAGGTCGTGCTCGTGCAGGATCTACTCGTTCTCCAATCTGGCGTGGTGGTGGTACAGTCTTCGGACCTACTCCTCGTTCATATAGCTACAAACTTCCTAAAAAAGTTCGTCGTTTAGCTATTAAATCAGTTCTTTCTACTAAAGTAGCAGAAGAAGATTTAATCGTTGTTGACGCATTGAACTTCGATGCACCAAAAACTAAAGAGTTTGCAAAAGTGTTAGAAAATCTAAACGTTGATACAAAAGTATTAGTAGTTGTAGAAGACGGAAATGATTTCACAATGTTATCAGCACGTAACCTTCCTGGAGTTACTGTAGTAGCTCACGACAACGTTACTGTACTGGATGTTGTATCTCACAACAAAATGATTTTGACACAAACTGCTCTTACTAAGGTAGAGGAGGTTCTTCAATAATGGATGTACGTGACGTAATCAAGCGCCCAATTATCACTGAAGCTTCAATGCTTGCTCAAGATGATAAAAAATTCACTTTCGAAGTGGATGTTCGCGCTAATAAAACTCAAGTAAAACAAGCAGTTGAAGAAGTTTTTGACGTTAAAGTTAAAAATGTAAACATCATGAACGTACGTGGGAAATTAAAACGTATGGGTAAACATGCTGGCTACACAAAAAAACGTCGTAAAGCAATCGTAACTTTAACAGCTGATTCTAAAGACATTCAATTCTTTGAAGCATAATTAAGACTTCAAAATACTATTCGGGAGGGAAAACACGTGGCGATTAGAAAGTATAAACCTACCACAAACGGTCGTCGTAATATGACTGGTTCAGATTTCGCTGAGATCACTTCAACAACGCCTGAAAAGACTTTGTTGGAACCGATCAAAAGAAATGCTGGTCGTAATAACGACGGTAAAATCACTGTCCGTCACCGCGGTGGTGGCCATAAACGCAATTACCGTGTGATTGACTTTAAACGTAACAAAGATGGTGTTGTCGGCATCGTCAAAACGGTTGAGTATGACCCAAACCGTTCTGCAAATATTGCATTAGTGCAATACACAGATGGAGTTAAAACATATATCATAGCACCAAAAGGAATCGAAGTTGGACAACAAATTTTCTCTGGAGCAGATGCAGATATCAAAGTTGGTAACGCACTTCCATTAGAAAATATCCCAGTGGGTACTGTTATCCATAACATCGAATTGAAACCAGGTAAAGGTGGACAATTAGTACGTTCTGCTGGAACTAACGCACAAGTGTTAGGTAAAGAAGGAAAATACGTATTGGTTCGCTTAAACTCAGGAGAAGTTCGTATGATTTTGGCAACTTGTCGTGCTACTGTTGGTTCTGTAGGGAACGAGCAACACGAATTGATCAACATTGGTAAAGCTGGTCGTAGCCGTTGGTTAGGCAAACGCTCAACTGTACGTGGATCAGTAATGAACCCGAACGATCACCCGCATGGTGGTGGTGAAGGTAAAGCTCCAATCGGACATCCAAGTCCAATGACTCCATGGGGCAAACCTGCTCTAGGATTGAAAACTCGTAACAAAAAAGCTCAATCTGACAAATTTATTGTACGTCGTCGTAAGAAAAAATAAATCAAGGTTAGCTGGTCAGCCAGCTACCTAATGAATGGAAGGAGGTTCAACCATGGGTCGTAGTCTTAAAAAAGGACCTTTTGTAGATGAACACTTGATGAAAAAAATGGAAGCATTGGCTAAAAGCGAAAAGAAATCTGTCGTTAAAACATGGTCACGCCGTTCAACGATTTTCCCAAGTTTTGTAGGATACACAATAGCAGTCTATGATGGACGCAAACATGTTCCTGTTTATGTACAAGAAGATATGGTCGGACACAAATTAGGCGAATTCGCACCAACAAGAACTTACCGCGGTCACGCTGCGGATGACAAAAGAACTAGACGTTAATATCGAGGGGAGGATTACTCATGCAAGAACAAATTACAGCAGCTAAAGCAACTGCAAAAACTGTTCGCATTGCGCCTCGTAAAGTTCGTTTAGTTGTCGATCTTATCAGAGGTAAAAGCGTTGGAGAAGCAATTTCAATTTTGAAATTCACTCCACGTGGAGCATCGCCAGTAGTTGAAAAAGTGCTTATGTCAGCAATTGCAAATGCAGAACATAACTACGATTTAGATGTAGAAAACTTGGTAGTTAGCGAAGCTTTTGTTAACGAAGGGGCAACGATGAAACGTTTCCGTCCTCGTGCTAAAGGATCAGCTGCACCAATTATGAAACGTACAAGTCACATTACAGTTGTGGTATCAGAGAAGAAGGAGGGATAATCTGTGGGTCAAAAAATTAATCCAACGGGGTTACGCGTAGGCATCATCCGCGATTGGGATGCTAAATGGTATGCAGAAAAAGAATATGCTAACTATTTACACGAAGATCTACGTATCCGTGAATACATTGCTAAAAAACTTAGCGACGCTTCTATTTCACAAATTGAAATCGAACGTGCTGCTAATCGTGTAAATGTTTCACTTCATACTGCTAAACCGGGCATGGTTATCGGTAAAGGCGGTTCTGAAGTTGATTCACTACGTAAAAAATTAAACGAGTTAACAGGCAAACGTGTCCACATCAACATCGTGGAAATCAAAAAACCTGACTTAGATGCAAAATTAGTTGGCGAAGGAATTGCTCGTCAATTAGAAAGCCGTGTTGCTTTCCGTCGTGCTCAAAAACAAGCCATCCAACGTACTATGCGTTCTGGCGCTAAAGGAATCAAAACGCAAGTTTCTGGTCGTCTAAACGGTGCAGATATCGCTCGTAGCGAAACTCACTCTGAAGGATCAGTTCCATTGCACACATTGCGTGCCGATATCGACTACGCATGGGAAGAAGCAGATACTACTTATGGTAAATTAGGCGTTAAAGTCTGGATCTACCGTGGAGAAATTCTTCCAACAAAAAAGAACGCTGAGAAAGGAGGGAAATAATCATGTTAGTACCTAAACGTGTAAAATTCCGTCGTGAATTTAGAGGTAAAATGCGTGGTGAAGCTAAAGGTGGTAAAGAAGTAACCTTTGGAGAATGGGGCTTACAAGCTGTTGATTCTCACTGGATCACTAACCGCCAAATCGAAGCAGCACGTATCGCAATGACACGTTATATGAAACGTGGTGGGAAAGTATGGATTAAAATCTTCCCTCACAAATCATATACGTCTAAAGCAATCGGAGTTCGTATGGGTTCTGGTAAAGGAGCTCCTGAAGGTTGGGTAGCACCAGTTAAACGTGGAAAAATCATGTTTGAAGTTGGTGGCGTCTCTGAGGAAATCGCTCGTGAAGCATTACGTCTAGCTTCTCACAAATTACCGATCAAAACGAAAATTGTAAAACGTACAGAAACTGGTGGTGAATCGAATGAAGGCTAATGAACTTAAAGAGTTATCCACTGCTGAAATGATTGGAAAAGAGAAAGAATACAAAGAAGAACTATTCAATCTGCGATTCCAATTAGCAACAGGTCAATTAGAAAATACTTCTCGTTTAAGTGAAGTTCGCAAATCGATTGCACGCATTAAAACTGCGTTACGTCAAGCTGAGCTACAAAAATAGTTGATTGGCAAAGGAGGCTACCAAACAATGAATGAAGAACGTAATCATCGTAAAGTTTACCAAGGACGCGTTGTTTCTGACAAAATGGATAAGACAATCGTTGTCGTAACAGAAACTCAAAAGAGACATAGCAAATACGGTAAACGTATGAAATATTCTAAAAAATACAAAGCACATGATGAAAACAATGTTGCCAAAATGGGCGATATCGTAAAAATTATGGAAACTCGTCCGTTATCAGCTACAAAACATTTCCGTTTAATGGAAGTTGTAGAAGAGTCAATTATCATCTAATTGAAACTCAAGATGAAGATCTGTTTCTAATTCCGAAAGGAGGATACTCTAGTGATTCAATCAGAAAGTCGTTTAAAAGTTGCTGACAACTCAGGCGCACGTGAAGTGTTAGCTATTAAAGTTCTAGGCGGTTCAGGCCGTAAGACTGCTAATATTGGTGATGTAATTGTTTGTAGTGTGAAACATGCAACACCAGGTGGCGTTGTCAAAAAAGGTGAAGTTGTTAAGGCTGTTATTGTTCGTACTAAATCTGGCGCTCGTCGTACAGATGGTTCTTACATTAAATTTGATGAAAATGCTTGTGTAATCATTCGTGACGATAAAAGTCCGCGTGGAACACGTATCTTTGGACCTGTTGCACGTGAATTGCGTGAAAACAATTTCATGAAGATCATTTCATTAGCTCCAGAAGTTCTATAATAACCAACCATCCACTAAAGGAGGTGCAAGAAACACATGTACATTAAAACAGGTGATAAAGTAAAAGTAATTACTGGTAAAGACAAAGGAAAAGAAGGCGTGATTTTAAAAGCTTTCCCTAAAAAAGACCAAGTAATCGTTGAAGGAATCAACACGGTGAAAAAACACCAAAAACCTAGTTCATTAAATCCGCAAGGAGGCATTCTTGAAACTGAAGCTCCAGTTCACGTTTCTAACGTAATGCTGATTGACGCTTCTACTGGCGAACCAACACGCGTTGGCTACAAAGTTGAAGATGGTAAAAAAGTACGTATTTCTAAAAAAACTGGTGAAGTTTTAGATAAATAAATCATAAGGAAGGAGGGACAACCCGCATGAACCGCCTTAAAGAAAAATATTTGAACGAAGTAACACCATCATTGGTGGAAAAATTTGAGTACAAATCAGTTATGCAAACTCCAAAAGTTGAAAAGATCGTTATCAACATGGGAGTCGGCGATGCTGTATCAAACGCTAAAAATTTAGATAAAGCTGTTGATGAGTTAACCGTTATTTCTGGTCAAAAACCAATCATAACTAAAGCTAAAAAATCAATTGCTGCTTTCCGTTTACGTGAAGGTATGCCAATTGGTACTAAAGTTACTTTACGTGGAGACAGAATGTACGATTTCTTAGACAAATTGGTTTCTGTTTCACTTCCTCGTGTACGTGACTTCCATGGTGTAAGCAAAAAAGCTTTCGACGGACGTGGAAACTACACTTTAGGAATTAAAGAACAATTGATCTTCCCAGAAGTTAACTACGATACTGTAGATAAAGTTCGAGGAATGGATATTGTTATCGTAACAACTGCTCAAACAGATGAAGAAGCACGCGAACTTTTAACACAACTTGGAATGCCATTCCAAAAATAAACTAAGGAGGCGAACTACGTGGCTAAAAAATCAATGATTGCTAAGAACAAACGCCCTGCAAAATTCTCAACTCAAGAGTACACTCGTTGCGAACGTTGCGGACGTCCACACTCAGTTTATCGTAAATTTAAACTTTGCCGTATTTGCTTCCGCGAACTTGCCTATAAAGGACAAATTCCCGGCGTGAAGAAAGCAAGCTGGTAAGACGATACTCGCATAAAGGAGGCTAAAAACAAATGGTCATGACAGATCCAATCGCAGATTTTCTAACTCGTATTCGTAATGCCAACCTGGCACGTCACGAATCATTAGAAGTACCTGCTTCAAAAATTAAAAAAGATGTTGCTGACATTTTAAAACGTGAAGGTTTCGTAAAAAATGTAGAGTACATGGAAGATGACAAACAAGGGGTTATCCGTGTTTTCTTGAAATATGGAAAAGACAACGAACGTGTTATCACAGGTTTGAAACGTATCTCTAAACCAGGTTTGCGTGTATACGCTAAATCCGGCGAAGTGCCTAAAGTTCTTAACGGACTTGGGATCGCGATCGTATCAACTTCTGAAGGTGTATTTACAGATAAAGAAGCTAGAGCTAAAAACGTCGGTGGAGAAATTATTGCTTACGTTTGGTAATTTTGGAAATTAAACAAGGAGGTGCATAGCTGTGAGCCGTATCGGTAATAAAACAATCACTGTTCCTGAAGGCGTAACGATTACTCGTAACGAGAATGAAGTTACTGTTAAAGGACCAAAAGGTGAATTGACTCGCTCTTTCAGCCCTATTATTACAATGACTGTAGATGGTAACGAAATTTCTTTTGCTCGTCCAAACGATTTGAAAGAAAATCGTGCGATGCATGGAACAATGCGTGCCAACTTAAACAATATGATTGTTGGTGTAACTGTAGGATTTGAAAAAGCTTTAGACTTAATCGGTGTTGGGTACCGTGCACAATTACAAGGAAACAAACTTGTAATGAACGTAGGATACTCACATCCAATCGAATTCAATGTAGAAGAAGGATTAACTGTTGAAGTTCCTGCTAATACTAGAGTTGTCGTTAAAGGTACAAACAAAGAACGTGTCGGAGAATTAGCTGCGAATATTCGTGCTGTTCGTCCACCAGAGCCTTATAAAGGTAAAGGAATTCGTTACGTTGATGAATTTGTACGTCGTAAAGAAGGTAAAACTGGTAAGTAATTACCTAGTTGCCTAAGCAAGTAAAAAAATAAAGAGGTGACAATTGTGATCAATAAACCAGACAAAAATAAAGTACGTTTGAAAAGACATTCACGTGTACGTTCTAAAATTTCTGGTACTGCAGAGTGCCCACGTTTAAACGTTTTCCGTTCTAATACAAATATCTACGCTCAATTAATTGATGACGTAGCGGGTGTGACGCTAGCAAGCGCATCTTCATTAGACAAAGGAATTTCAGGCGATACAAAAGTTGCTCAAGCAACAGCTGTCGGCGAATTAGTAGCTAAAAACGCTGCTGAAAAAGGAATCAAAAAAGTAGTCTTTGACCGTGGTGGATACCTTTACCATGGCCGTGTGCAAGCTTTAGCTGAAGCAGCTCGCGAAAATGGACTAGAATTTTAAAAAAAGGAGGAATACCACACATGGTTTACATCGATCCAACTCAATTGGAATTAGAAGATCGTGTAGTTTCAATCAACCGCGTAACTAAAGTTGTAAAAGGTGGACGTCGTTTACGTTTTGCTGCATTAGTTGTTGTAGGAGATAAAAACGGACACGTAGGTTTCGGTACTGGTAAAGCTCAAGAAGTACCTGAAGCTATCCGTAAAGCAATTGAAGATGCTAAGAAGAATCTTATTGAAGTACCTATGGTTGAAAGTACGATTCCTCATGAAGTTATCGGACGTTACAGCGGCGGAAACATTTTAATGAAACCTGCTAAAGAAGGTTCTGGAGTATCTGCTGGTGGCCCAGTACGTGCTATCTTAGAGCTTGCTGGAGTAGCGGACATTACAAGTAAATCTTTAGGATCAAGCACACCAATCAACATGGTTCGTGCAACAGTTCAAGGATTACAACAATTAAAACGCGTTGAAGAAGTTGCAAAACTTCGTAACAAATCTGTAGAAGAAATTCTAGGATAAAAGGAGGACAATAAGAAATGGCTAATTTAGAAATCACTTTAAAACGTAGCGTTATCGGACGTCCTCAAAATCAACGTGATACAGTTAAAGCATTAGGTTTGAAAAAAACTAATACTACTGTAGTTAAACCTGCTAATGAAGCAATCAAAGGTATGGTTAACACAATTTCACATTTAGTGGACGTTAAAGAAGTTTAAAAAAAAGAACGAAATCTTTTATTGAAGGAGGTGCCCAATCTATATGAAACTTCATGAATTAACATATGCTGAAGGTTCTCGTAAAGAACGCAACCGCGTTGGACGTGGATCTTCATCAGGTAATGGTAAAACTTCAGGTCGTGGTCAAAAAGGACAAAAGTCACGTTCAGGTGGTGGCGTACGTCTAGGGTTCGAAGGTGGACAAACACCATTGTTCCGTCGTTTGCCTAAACGTGGATTTACAAACATCAACCGTAAAGAATATGCTATTGTGAATCTTGAAACCTTAAACCGTTTTGAAGATGGTACAGAAGTAACACCAGCAATGTTGGTCGAATCTGGTATCATCAAAGCTGAAAAATCTGGGATTAAAGTTTTGGGTAACGGTCAAGTTGAACGTAAACTAACTGTTAAAGCAAGCAAATTCTCCCAAGCAGCTAAAGAAGCTATTGAAGCTGCTGGTGGTTCAATCGAGGTGATCTAATGTTTACATTACTGAAGAATGCATTCCAAGTAAAAGACATTAGAAGCAGAATTCTCTTCACTCTCGGTATTTTAGTAATCTTTCGCATAGGAACCCATTTAACGGTTCCTGGCGTAGATGCCACGGCTTTACAAGGCCTTTCATCTTCTTCGAATGGTCTGTTTGGTCTGTTGAATACCTTTGGTGGGGGAGCATTGAGCAATTATTCTATTTTTGCACTAGGTGTTTCTCCTTATATCACATCTTCAATCGTCGTCCAATTGTTACAAATGGATATTATTCCTAAGTTCGTTGAATGGTCAAAACAAGGTGAAGTAGGACGCAGAAAGTTAAATCAAGTTACACGGTACTTAACGATCGGCTTGGCATTTGTTCAAGCTATCGGTATCTCATTTGGTTTTAACGCGCTGACAGGTACTGGCTTAGTCAAAAACCCTGGAACGTCTGCTTATCTTTCGATTGCAATTATCTTAACAGCCGGAACTATGTTGGTTATGTGGCTGGGGGAACAAATTACAGTCAAAGGATTTGGGAACGGAACGTCAATGATCATCTTTTCAGGGATCATTGCAAAAATACCGACAGATATAGCAACTTACTACAACATCCAAATTCGTAATGCCGGAGATGAGCTTGTAGGGGCGATTCTTTTTACAATTGCTATTTTAGTTGTAATAGCGTTACTTGTAGTTGTAGTCGTTTATATCGAGAATGCAAAACGTAAAATACCTGTTCAATATTCGAAACGAGTGACTGGCTCAGGCCAAAGCTCACACTTGCCTTTAAAAGTAAACTCAGCTGGAGTTATTCCAGTTATCTTCGCAAGTTCGTTCATTATGACACCACAAACGCTGTTGGGATTCTTTAGTCAGAATAACGCAGATGCACAATGGTTCGTCATTCTGAATAAAATCTTTAACTTGCAAGAACCAATTGGTGCCGTATTATATACGTTGCTGATTGTGGTCTTTACTTACTTCTATGCATTCATTCAAGTGAATCCAGAAAAAGTAGCAGAAAACTTACAAAAACAAGGCGGCTATATCCCAAGTGTGCGTCCTGGTAAACCGACACAAGACTTTCTCTCTCGTACATTAACCCGTTTGAGTACAGTCGGTGCCCTTTATCTAGGAATTATCGCATTATTGCCGATCGTCGCATCCGGCTTGTGGAATTTGCCTCCATCTCTTGCTTTAGGTGGTACGAGCTTACTGATCGTAGTAGGTGTCGCACTAGATTCAGTTAGACAACTGGAAGGCCAAATGATCAAACGGAGTTACCAAGGCTTTATACAATAAGAAGAAAGTGTTGGGGAATTATCCTCAGCACTCATTCTTACATTAATAGGAGGGTAAATGATGAATCTCATTTTAATGGGTCTTCCTGGTGCAGGAAAAGGAACGCAAGCTGAACAAATCGTGGACACATACCATGTGCCTCACATTTCAACAGGCGATATGTTCCGTGCTGCTATCAAAAATGAAACTGCCTTAGGTTTAGAAGCAAAAACATTTATGGATAAAGGTGAATTGGTACCTGATGAAGTAACAAACGGGATTGTAAAAGAACGTTTAGCTGAAGCAGATACTGAAAACGGCTTTTTATTAGATGGATTTCCAAGAACCCTAAATCAAGCGGAAGCTTTGGAAAACATTCTTAAAGACTTGAACAAGAAATTAGATGCCGTTATTTACATCAATGTAAACAAAGACATTTTAATGGAACGTTTAACTGGACGGATTATCTGTCGTACATGTGGTGCAACTTATCATAAAACCAATAAGCCGCCAAAAGTGGCTGGTACATGTGATCGTTGTGGCGGACATGATTTCTATCAAAGAGAAGACGATAAACCTGAAACCGTTGAAAACCGAATTGCTATTAACCTTGAATTAACAAACACTCTGTTAGACTTTTATACAAAACGTTCTGTTTTGCATACTGTCAATGGCGAGGACGATGTTCAAGACGTGTTCAAAGATATTCAAGAAATTATTGCTGATACTAAAAAGTAAGGCGAAAATTGAGTCTGTTCTTTTGATCCGTTTATGATACCTGCTCTATATTGAAGTTGTTAAGTAAGCAAAGCGATAGTCTGCAGTAGGCTTGTTACTATGTTAAGTTTGTGTTATAATGTGCCAGGTGTTGAATTTTCAACTCTGTTATGTTGTGTAACAATTAATAGGTTAAAAAAACAGAAGGTGAGGGCTATGGCGCTCACTGTTTATCGCGTTTAAGATGCGAAACACTTTAAAGGAGGTACGAGGCGTGGCGAAAGACGATGTCATTGAAATTGAAGGAACAGTCGTTGAAACTTTGCCGAATGCAATGTTTAAAGTCGAACTTGAAAATGGCCATATTGTATTGGCACACGTTTCAGGCAAAATCCGTATGCACTACATTAGAATTCTACCTGGAGACAAAGTTACAGTTGAGTTGTCCCCATACGATCTAACACGTGGTCGCATCACATATCGCTTTAAATAATTGTACTCCGTCAATTAAAATGGGAGGTATAGTTCATGAAAGTAAGACCATCAGTTAAGAAAATTTGTGACAAATGCAAAGTTATCCGTCGTAACGGACGTGTTATGGTGATTTGTGAAAATCCAAAACATAAACAACGTCAAGGATAATGATTTAAACTATTAGGAGGTGTAATTGAAATGGCTCGTATTGCTGGTGTAGATATTCCGCGTGATAAACGTGTAGTAATTTCTCTAACATATATTTTTGGAATCGGTAAAACAACAGCTCAAAAAGTTTTGAAAGCTGCTGACGTTTCTGAAGAAATTCGTGTAAATGACTTAACAAATGATCAATTAGATGCTATTCGTGCAGAAATTGACAAATTAAAAATTGAAGGTGACCTTCGTCGTGAAGTAAGCCAAAACATCAAACGTTTGCTTGAAATTGGTTCATATAGAGGCATGCGTCACCGCCGTGGTTTACCAGTTCGTGGACAAAACACGAAAAACAACGCGCGTACTCGTAAAGGCCCGTCTAAATCAATTGCAGGTAAGAAAAAATAATAATTAAGTAAGGAGGTCAACCTTCATGGTAAAAAAAGTTGTACGTAAACGCCGTGTGAAAAAAAATATCGAAAGTGGGGTTGCTCACATTCGCTCTACTTTTAACAACACTATTGTAATGATCACAGATGTTCATGGAAATGCTATTTCATGGTCTTCTGCAGGAGCTTTAGGCTTCCGTGGATCAAGAAAATCAACTCCATTTGCAGCTCAAATGGCCGCAGAAGCAGCCGCTAAAGTATGTATGGAAAATGGTATGAAAACTGTAGAAGTTGCCGTTAAAGGTCCTGGTTCAGGTCGTGAAGCAGCAATTCGTTCTCTACAAGCAACTGGTTTAGAAGTTACTGCTATTCGTGACGTAACTCCTATCCCGCATAATGGATGCCGCCCTCCAAAACGCCGTCGTGTTTAATTGAGAGCTGCTTCGTTTTGTTGCTTTGCGCTCGTTAACATGAACTTCACGTTTTGAAAGGGGTATAGATAGAATGATCGAAATTGAAAAACCAAGAATTGAAACGATTGAGATCAGCGATGATGCTAAGTTTGGTAAATTCGTTGTAGAGCCACTTGAACGCGGTTATGGAACAACGCTAGGAAACTCTCTACGTCGTATCTTGTTGTCTTCTCTACCGGGAGCAGCAGTAACCACTATTCAAATTGATGGTGTTTTACACGAGTTTTCAGCTGTCGATGGTGTACTTGAAGATGTAACGTCAATCATTTTAAACATAAAAAAACTTGCACTCAAGTTATATTCTGGTGAAGATAAAACGATTGAAATCGATGTAAAAGGTCCAGCAGTTGTCACAGCAGCTGATATCGTTTACGATAGCGATGTTGAAATCTTGAACCCTGACTTGTACATTTGTACTGTAGCAGAAGGCGCGCGTTTCCACGTTCGCATGACAGCTAAAACGGGTAGAGGTTATGCAAGAGCTGAACACAATAAACAAGATGATATGCCTATTGGCGTATTGCCAATCGATTCGATTTACACCCCAGTTAGTCGTGTAAACTACCAAGTAGAAAACGCACGGGTTGGTCAAAAAGATATTTTTGATAAATTAACGCTTGATGTATGGGCAGATGGTTCTATTAGCCCGGAAGAAGCTGTTAGTCTTGCAGCTAAAATTCTAACTGAACATTTAAATATCTTCGTGAATCTAACCGATGAAGCTCGTAAAGCTGAAATCATGGTAGAAAAAGAAGAAACGCATAAAGAAAAAATGCTTGAAATGACTATTGAAGAACTTGATTTATCTGTACGTTCATACAACTGTTTGAAACGTGCTGGAATTAATTCTGTTCAAGAATTAACCGATAAATCAGAAGCTGAAATGATCAAAGTACGCAATCTAGGACGTAAATCACTTGAGGAAGTTAAATTTAAGTTATCTGAACTTAATTTAAACTTACGTCAAGACGATTAGTACTGTACCAAGGGAGGAAAATCAAAATGGGTTACCGTAAATTAGGCCGTACAAGCTCACAACGTAAAGCAATGTTACGCGATTTAACATCTGACTTGATCATCAACGAGCGTATTGTTACAACTGAAACACGCGCTAAAGAAATCCGTAAAACAACTGAAAAAATGATCACTTTAGGTAAAAAAGGCGACTTGCACGCACGTCGTCAAGCAGCAGCTTTTGTTCGCAATGAAGTAGCTTCTATTAAAGAAGAAGGCGAAGAAATCGTTGTTCAATCTGCTTTACAAAAACTATTTAGTGATATCGCGCCTCGTTACACTGAGCGTCAAGGTGGATACACGCGTATCATGAAAACAGAACCACGTCGCGGCGATGCTGCACCAATGGTTATTATTGAATTAGTTTAATCTTATAACTGGATGGAAACTGCCGCATTGGATACGTTCAGTGTGGGAACGAAGTTGGTTGAGAAAACGAAATTCAAATGAAGTTCGCTTTTTTGATGTAATGTAAAGAGTGTTATGATGATGGAATGAACAATTGGTTTATTCCAAGTCTAGCTCGAAACTTCTCTTGAATGAAAATGGGTTTCATTCAAGAGAGGTAAATTCATCGAGAAAAGTGATTTTTTTTGTCTTAAAACAGGCAACAAATAAGTGGGTCTGTCCCCTTATTTGTTGCCTGTTTTAGTATAAAGAATGCTATCTCTTTGCTGAATCGTGTTTGCGATCCTTAGGAGTTGAAATTTCCTCCAGAAATTTCAAGAATGTAGAATACATCTATTTCACTTGTTAACAACAAAAAAATAAAAGTAAAAATTCAACCACCATGATCACTAATAAAGAAAGAACTGTTTTCACCTATAAAATGAAAAATAAACGCAACAAGTCTGACCGGTTTAGATGTTATAAACACGTTAAAAAAGACTAATGGAGACGGCAATTTAAAAAGCAGGCATTTGAAGCGGTTACCTTGGTAACAAAGGCTTGAGCGTATTGCACCGGATCCTTTTTTTTGATAGTCTTAAGAAGACTTGAATTAAAAAGAACGCGAGGAATGTTCAATGGAGAAAATCATATCGTTAAAAGATATTTCATACCAATACCATGCAACAGATACTAGATTAGCTTTGAACAACGTTTCTCTTTCCATCGAAGCTGGAGAGTGGGTCGCGATCATCGGCCATAACGGTTCGGGAAAGTCTACATTAGCCAAAACAATCAATGGATTGATCGCTCCTGCCAGCGGAGAAGTAACCGTTGGAGGATTAGCTCTTACTGAAGAAAACATTTGGAAAATCAGAGAAATGGTCGGAATGGTTTTTCAAAACCCTGATAACCAATTCGTTGGATCAACGGTTCAAGACGATGTTGCCTTTGGTTTAGAAAACTTGGGCGTTCCAAGAGAAGAAATGATTGAACGGGTGGCGGATGCCATTGAACGTGTAAAAATGTCTGATTTCATGGAGAAAGAACCTGCTCGTTTATCTGGTGGACAAAAGCAGCGTGTCGCGATTGCGGGTGTTGTAGCATTGCGTCCAGCTATCATCATATTAGATGAAGCGACGAGTATGCTGGATCCTCAAGGAAGACAAGAAGTTTTGGCTACGGTCAAAGCGATCAAAGAAGAAGCTAACTTAACGGTCATTTCGATCACGCACGACATCGATGAAGCAGCCAATGCCAACCGAATTTTGGTAATGGAAAACGGCGAATTGATCCAAGAGGGAACGCCGGAAGAAATTTTTGCTTCAGGAGAAAAATTGATTCACATGGGCTTAGATTTGCCGTTTCCTGAGCGACTGAAATTAGATCTAAAAGAACGCGGCATTGATGTGCCAAGTGAGTACCTGACAGAAGAAGGGATGGTGGACTGGCTATGGACATTACTTTCGAAGAAGTAGGGTTCACTTATCAAAAAGGCACGCCTTTTGAAAACCGGGCTTTATACGCCATTGATATGACCATTAAAGAAGGCAGTTTTACAGCTTTAGTCGGCCATACCGGCAGCGGGAAATCAACGGTGCTGCAGCACTTAAATGCACTGATGAAACCAACAGAAGGAACGGTCACGATCGGAGAACGAATAATCACACCGACGACCAATAATAAAAATTTGAAATCGATTCGCAAACAAGTAGGTATTGTATTTCAATTCCCAGAAGCCCAATTGTTTGAAGAAACCGTTGCTAAAGATATTGCTTTTGGTCCTAAGAACTTTGGGGTTCCTGAAGCTGAAGCAATTGAATTAGCCCGAAAGATGCTGCCGTTAGTCGGTTTAGATGAAATTTTTATGGAACGGTCACCGTTTGACTTATCCGGCGGCCAAATGCGACGTGTGGCCATTGCCGGTGTATTGGCGATGGAACCGCAAGTACTGGTGCTAGACGAGCCGACTGCAGGACTAGATCCGCAAGGCAGAAGAGAAATGATGGAGATGTTTTATGATTTGCATCGTGAAAAAGGACTGACGATCGTTTTGGTGACTCACCAAATGGATGATGTAGCTAATTACGCTGATCATATGGTTATACTTGAAAAAGGTACCGTTATTAGAGAAGGCGCACCGCAAGAGATTTTTCAAGATGGCGACTGGCTGAAGTCAAAACAATTAGGCGTACCAGCTGCTGTTTCATTCGGACAGCTGTTACAGGCTAAATTGCCTTCGTTTAACGAACGTTTGCTGTTAACGACTAATGAACTGGCAGATGCGATTGCAGCGCAGGTGAATGCTCTAACAGCGAATGAGCGCCATCAAGAGCCTACAAGTGAAGCAGGTGAACCTAAATGATGGATAAACTGATTTTTGGCCGTTACATTCCTGGCGATTCTTGGATCCATAAACTCGATCCCAGAGCCAAGTTAATGGGCAGTATGTTCTTTATTGGAATTATCTTTCTAGCAAACAACTGGCAAACGTATTTCTTGCTCTTTTTGTTTACCATGTTTGTGATTCAATTATCTAAAATCAAATTGAGCTTTTTCATTAATGGGGTCAAACCTCTGATTTGGCTGATTTTATTTACGGTCATCTTGCAAGTTTTGTTTACAGGCGGCGGGACGGTCTACTTTTCTTGGGGACCGATCGTGGTTTCGCAAGAAGGACTCTTGAACGGAATATTTATTTTCTGCCGTTTTGTCCTGATTATTTTTATGTCGACGTTATTGACGCTAACGACCATGCCGCTTTCTCTGACGGATGCTATTGAATACCTGTTGCGGCCGTTAGTGTTTTTGAAAGTGCCGGTTTATGAAATCGCACTGATGTTGTCGATTGCTTTGCGTTTTGTACCGACATTAATGGACGAAACCGAAAAGATCATGAACGCACAGCGAGCTAGAGGAGTCGACTTTGGTGAAGGAAACGTCTTTCAGCAAATGAAAGCCATCGTTCCCTTACTGATCCCTTTATTCGTCAGTTCGTTTAACCGTGCAGAAGAATTAGCAACAGCCATGGAAGCTCGTGGTTACCAAGGTGGAGAAGGACGAACCAAGTACCGCCAATTGAAATGGGCTTCACGCGATAACCTTGTGATCATCGGCTATGGATTGCTGACTGTCGCTCTAGTCGCTTTAAGAGCCTAAGATAAAGCAGAATAAAGACTCATTCATCAGCTGTTGGAAGAGTCTTTTTTCTTTTGAAAATAAAAGGGTCTTTGTCAAATCAGTATGAGGAACGCTTAGGGAATAACATTTTCTCTAGAATACAGCCGCTTCACTTATGAATACCCAAAACGATAGAATCAAATAAAACATTTTTAGGAGTCAATGATAATGGAAACAACACGCTATAAAATCATTATTCAGTACGATGGAACCAATTTTAGCGGCTTTCAAATCCAACCTCACGATCGAACCGTTCAAGGCGATATTGAGAAAGCTTTAAAAATCATGACCAAAGGCATCGAGATCAAAATACAAGGTTCTGGCCGGACCGATTCAGGTGTACATGCACTCGGACAAGTGATCCATTTTGATTACCCTATTCAGATGCCGATAGCAAACATGAAACGTGCGCTGAATAGTTTAACGACGGATGAGATCGAAGTTTGTGATGTAGAAATCGTTAGCGAAGACTTTCATGCTCGCTACCTGACAACTGGGAAAAAGTACCAATACCGTGTAGACACCAATAAAGACACCAACCCTTTCAAACGGTTGTATACGAAGCACCATCAATACCCGATAAACATGGAAGCTCTGCAGCAAGCCTTAAAAGACATTGAAGGAACCCATGATTTTACGAGTTTTTGTGCTTCTAACAGCGGGCGGGAAAATAAAGTACGGACGGTTTACGAAGCCAGTGTGGTACAAGACGCAGCAAATGGCGAATTGATTTTTACGTTTCGCGGCAATGGTTTTCTATACAATATGGTTCGGATCTTCATCGGCACGTTATTGCAAATTGCCAACGGCAGACGCCCGGCAGACGATATGAAACGATTATTGGAAGTGAAAGACCGCAATCAAGCGGGCCCGACTGCAGCGCCTCAAGGATTGTATTTGGTAGAGGTTTATTATGACCTAGAAGAAGCAACGAAAGGCACCGCTTTTTATACACCCGAGACTAAAAAAATGGGAGTTAACTAAATGGACATATACATTCGAACCAGCCAATGGGCTGATTACCCGCAAATCGTAGAGATCGAAAACCAAATCTGGAATTCTACCAACACGCCGCAAGTGACCCATTATGCTTCACCAGAAGAGTATGCAGCACGATTTCCAGTAGGGTCGCATTTAGTGGCGGTCTCCCGCATCCGAAATGAAGTGCTAGGGTTTATTGGATTTCATCGTGCTACGAGCATGGAGGCCCACCAATGGACGTGGACGA
Source organism: Carnobacterium sp. CP1 (assembly GCF_001483965.1). Classification (NCBI taxonomy): domain Bacteria; kingdom Bacillati; phylum Bacillota; class Bacilli; order Lactobacillales; family Carnobacteriaceae; genus Carnobacterium; species Carnobacterium antarcticum. The sequence continues at coordinate 1,699,090 of NZ_CP010796.1, read as the reverse complement.
TCGATATTGGCGTCAACCCCGCTGCACAAAGTTCAGGAGTCGGAACAAAACTGCTGGATGCTGTAAAAAAACAAGCCCAAAGCGAACAGATTCATAAACTGAGCCTTCGTGTTTTAGGAACCAACCAAAATGCGATTCGTTTTTACCAAAAAAACGGCTTTGAAATCGAAGGCATTTTGAAAGATGAATTCTATCTCGACGGTCATTTTGTAGACGATATTTTCATGGCCTTTCCTTTAAAAAATGATACTCATTTGGTATAATGACACAATTATAAAGTCAAGTGCATAACTATAAGCGGACATAACTGAACAGTAAAGGAGTAGTTACATGAAAAAAGCACTATTGGTCTTTGTGGCGACGGCCTTCGTTTTAACAGGGTGCGGAACAAACAAAGCTGAGGCACCTACGAATGGTACTTCAGAACAATCAAGCCAGACGAGTCAAGAAAGCTCAGCTGTCGAAAGTTCAACAACGATAGAAGAAGCAGATAAAGAAGACAGCGACATGGCTTCAATCAGCGAAGAGGAACTAGAAAACGCTGAACCAGCAACTGATATCAGTCAGTATGAAGAATTAACTTATGTGCAAGAAAAAGTAGACTTATCAGACTATGAGAGCCGCATTGTAACAGACAATCCAGGTACACGCGTGATGCTGTTTCTTGATGGCACCAAACAAGTCTATAAAACAGTCTATGTGAAGCATAAGCAATGGCTGAAAGTAATAGATTTGCAAGCGAACAATTTAGTGATAAATGAATCAATACAGTAGCCGATAAAAGTTTCAAAAAGTTAGTTAGAATGATTGACAATTAGCTTTTAAAAAGGTATTATGTTAGGTGGTATTGTTTGCCCCACATAATGAGCCCCGGAAACTTATATTGTGCAACAAACAAACAGATAAGAATATGGAGGAAAAAAACGTGCGTACAACTTATATGGCTAAACCTAGCGAAGTAGAACGTAAATGGTATGTGGTAGACGCAACCGATATCCCTATGGGACGTTTGTCTACTGTAGTAGCATCCATTCTACGCGGTAAAAATAAACCAACTTTCACACCACACATCGATACAGGTGATTTCGTGATCGTTATTAATGCAGAAAAAATCAAATTGACTGGTAAAAAAGCAACTGACAAAATTTATTCTCACCACACTGGTTACATTGGTGGATTGAAACAAGTATCAGCTGGTGAATTGCGTGCTAACAACCCGCGTAAACTAATTGAATTGTCTGTAAAAGGTATGTTGCCTAAGAACACTTTAGGACGCAAACAAGGCATGAAATTACACGTTTACGGTGGTTCTGAACACGAACACCAAGCACAACAACCAGAAGTACTAGACATCACTAACCTAATTTAAGGAGGGAATTTCATTGGCACAAGTACAATATACCGGCACAGGCCGTCGTAAAAACTCAACAGCCCGCGTACGTTTAGTACCAGGTACTGGAAAAATCATCATGAACAAAAAAGACATCACTGAATACATGCCTTTCCCATATCTATACGTAATCGTTAAACAACCTTTAGCAGTTACTGAAACATTGGAAAACTATGATGTGCATGTAAACGTAAATGGTGGAGGCTACACTGGACAAGCAGGCGCTACTCGTCATGGTATCGCTCGTGCGTTGCTACAAGTAGACCCAGCTTTCCGTTCACCGTTAAAAGCTGCAGGCTTGTTAACACGTGACCCACGTATGGTTGAACGTAAAAAACCAGGTCTTAAAAAAGCTCGTAAAGCTAGCCAATTTTCAAAACGTTAATACTACGTTATATATTATCAAAAGAGAACCGCCTTATATGGCAGTTCTCTTTTTTTATGCACGAAAATTGGCGGTCTCAATTTGCTGTGTCTGTTCGAACAAAGAGAGTTACAGACACAGTAGTAGGCGTAACGAAGTGAAGCGTAGTTTCCATAGTGATGTACGAATGTAGTACAAGGCGAACGGAGAGAGCATGCAAAAAACGTTAATTGCTGGAGCCGTCGCGAATTTATTCGCTTACGGATACAGTATGGGACGGAGATTTCGAAAGAAATCGAGTACCAATCATTACAATATCAAGAAGAACTGTCATATGGCAGTTCTTTTTTTGCTTTAAATTTTTTAAAAATATTTAATTAAGGGTAGAAATTTAAGGAATTCAATGTTTTGGCTCATTTTTTTGGTATAATTAAAAGTGATGATTTTTTATGGGAAGAGGCAGAAAAAACAATAATCAACTCGTAAAAGAAAAAGTATGTAGAGAAGAATGCGTAGACTTAAAGCAGGAGATTCTGTGTATTTCTCTTTATATATTGCAGTAAACAATTATACGGGGTGATAATTTTGTAAGTAATAAAATAAAAAGGGAAGTTTTAGTTATTATTACGTTAGTGGTTCATTTGAAAAAAGAAAAGAGGAAATAGAATTGAACGAAAAAGTATACGATAAGAACAGCATCAAAAAAATCAAAGGGCTAATCATTGGTATTATAGTAATTATCCTATTAATAGGCGGCTTTTTAGTGTTTTTTGAAAAAATAGAAAATGGTTATGTAGGTGTTCGTTATTCAATGAATGGCGGAGTTAAAGATCAAACTCTAAGTCAGGGGGTTAAATTTGTAGGTCTTGATAAAGTAACCCAATATCCTATTCGATTGCAAACGGTTAAAGCAGAAAAGTTAAATTTAGCTACAGAAGATGGAAAAGCTACTCACGTATCTATTACATATGCTTATAAAGTAGACTCAAAAAAAGTTTCTGACGTATTTAAAGAATTTGGAAGTATTAACGTTGAAGACATTGAAGCCAATTGGTTAAAAGCACAATTGCTTAAATCCTCCCGTGCTGTAGTAGCTAGATATAGTTTATTGGATGTAACGGGATCGAAATCAACAGAAGTTCAGCAATCAATCTTAGAAGATTTCACTAAAGCAGTTGAACAAAAAGGATTTCTGGTAGAAGATGTTGCTTTTGGAGTTCCAGATGTAGATGCTGAAACACAAAAATCAATTGATGAAATTATTAAAGCTGGTCAAGAAAAAGAAAAAGCTATCTTAGAAGCTGATACAGCAAAAACAAAAGCTGATAGTTTAGCCTATCAAAAAGTAAAAGCAGCAGAAGCTGAAGCTGAGGCAAATAAAAAGTTATCAGAATCCATTTCAGAAGAATTAATTAAGTTAAAAGAAGTAGAAGCACGTTTAGAACATGGTTGGGTTGAAGTACAAACTGGTGAAGTAATTGTTGATACTACTAAGTAGGTGATAAAATGATTTTTTTCTTAGGTAAGCTTATTTTTATAATTATACTAGTAATACTAATAGGTAGTTTATTATTTGAGCTTTTTAAAGGCGCTAATAAAAACAAAGATGATGATTTAAACTTTTAAGTACCTTTTTGAAAATGTATAGTTGAAAATTTTGAGAAAGAGGTTCTTGTGATTACAAGGATCTCTTTTCTGTTACTTATCTCAAATCTCATTCTACTAAAAAATATTGCCATTTATTGGACAAGTTATTTGCTTAATAAATTAAAATTTGTTTGTTACTTCTCGGTTTATCCTGTATGATTTAAGGAAGATTGTAAAACCAAATATTGTACTGTTGGGCAAAGGATACGGAAAATAATAATGGATTTAAGAAATAGTGTTATGCGGTTTTAAAAATGGATTCACCATTTTTTAAAAGCTCGTAGACATTAAAATTAATTCCATTAATGTAGTCATCACTCCTCTTATCTCACTGAAAGTATTTAGTGCTACATTAACGAGGCGGTGTGAAAAAGTGAATTCAAAAGAGAAAATGTTAGAGTTAATTAAAAAGAAACAAGCAGGTGGCGGAAAATCTAAACAAACCAACACACCAAAAAATGATATAAAAAATATGCGAAAAGGTCCAAAGATTTTTAATAAATAAGCTAATTACACTACTTTGAAGAGGCAATGGATAGTGATGGATTGCGAATATCTGCTGTCCGTCTAATGTTCTAGTCCTGAAGCTGAATGAATAAAATGATGAAGATAGTAGAGTTGAATGTAGTTTATTTTACGCGACACCTAAAACTAGTAAATCTTCTCGCTTTTAAAGCGTTCATACATCTTATATATCAATAATTCAAGACACCTTCCTTATGAAGAGTGTCTATTTTTTTGCCTAAATTGGCAATCTCAATTTACTAAGTCCGTTCAAATAGATAGTTACGTATACAGTCAGTAGTAGGGGTAACGAAATGAAGTATAGTTACCAAGTTTTTGGATTTCTATTTTTCTGTAGTATTTAAAAGTTAGTGATAAAGGATTTGAAACCCAAAAATTAATTTTGTAATTTCGTGGAATTACTTATTAAATATTGACTAATTTCTAATCTATGTTATCATTCAAACGTACGTTCTTCGTAATTTGTTTAAATTACTCGGAAGGGAGTTGACGTATGAAATTCGAAAAAGTAGTACAGATAAACGTTGGACAAAATATCTCTAGATTTAAAGGGAAACAAAGTGATCGTTCAGGTATTTATACTAATGAGGATTTAATTGGTGATTTGCAAGAAGGTTTAAGGAATTTGACGACTAAAGCTGATACAAGTCTTTCTCAAAAGGATAAGTACCAATTATTCCCAGGAGACATTTTGTATAGTTTTGTAAGTTCCAAAGCAGGGATTGTTAGTAATAAGAATACAGGAAAATTGTTTAATCAGAACTTTGCAAAACTGACATTGCTATCTGACGAAATAGACTCAAAATACATATGCTATATTTTGAATGAATCAGTAAGTATAAAGAAGCAAATGGCCATTTTAATGCAAGGCAGCGTTGTTCCGAAGCTAACTCCAGCTATTTTACGTGAAATTGATATTAAACTCCCAAACAAAGATACGCAGTCAATTATTGGAACCAACTACTTTAACTTAAACAGGTACCAATACTTAACCGAATTAGAGATAGATCTAAATAGAAGAATATATTTAGAAATGCTAAAAAAATTAGATGTTTAAAGAAAAGAGGAATTAAATTATGGGAAACAATTTAAATCAGAAATTATTTAGTGCAGCGGATAATCTTCGCAGCAAAATGGATGCTTCCGAATATAAGAACTACTTATTAGGGTTGATTTTCTACAAATACCTTTCTGATAAATTATTGCAAAAAGTGGTGGAGTTAGCGGATGAGTCGTTAGAAGAATATGATACTGCAGATAAACAAACAGCTCTTTATCAAGAGTTGTTATCTGATGAAGAATCCAAAGAAGATTTGATTGCAACGATCGTCGATACCTTAGGTTATGATATCGAGCCAGCTTATCTCTTTAATGTGTTAGCGGATCAAGCTAAACAAAATGTTTTTCAGTTGAATGAATTAAACAAAGCATTCATCCAATTATCGTCGAACTATGATCAATTTAGTGGGCTGTTTGATGATGTCGATTTGCAATCAAGAAAATTGGGAGCGGATGACCAGCAGCGGAATGTCACGATCACAGAAGTCTTAAAGAAATTAAACGACGTTGATGTAATTGGGCACCAAGGAGACGTCATAGGGGACGCTTATGAGTATCTGATCAGTCAATTCGCCTCAGAGGCAGGTAAGAAAGCCGGAGAGTTCTATACTCCGCATATGGTCTCAGACATGATGGCGCAAATCGTGACGATTGGTCAAGAAGACAAGCGGTTGCTTAGTGTTTTTGACCCAACGATGGGTTCAGGCTCGTTGATGCTTAACGTAAGAAACTATTTGAACTATCCAGAAAACGTCAAATACCATGGTCAGGAATTAAATACGACAACGTATAACTTAGCTAAAATGAACTTGATCTTGCACGGTGTAGATGCAGAAGATATGGAGCTGCGCAATGGGGATACGCTGAATAAAGACTGGCCGACTGATGAACCTTATACGTTTGATTCAGTCGTCATGAATCCTCCTTATTCGGCCAAATGGTCTGCAGACGATACCTTTTTAGACGATTCTCGCTTTAACCGCTATGGCAAATTAGCACCAAAATCAAAAGCGGACTTTGCGTTTCTTTTACACGGTTATTATCACTTAAAAGAAACAGGTACGATGGCGATTGTTTTGCCGCATGGTGTGTTGTTTAGAGGAGCAGCAGAAGGTGTTATTCGTAAGAAGCTGTTGGAAGATGGCAGTATCTATGCTGTGATTGGTATGCCGGCTAATTTGTTCTTCGGAACTTCTATCCCAACGACCGTTATTATTTTGAAGAAGAACCGAACCAACCGTGATGTTCTATTCATTGATGCTAGCAGTGACTTCATTAAAGAAAAGAATCAGAATAAATTGACTCAAGAAAATATCGAAAAAGTTGTTTCAACTTATAAAGAACGAAAAACTATTGAAAAATACGCTCATGTAGCAAGCTTTGAAGAAATCAAAGAAAATGACTTTAACTTAAATATTCCTCGGTATGTGGATACATTTGAAGAAGAAGATCCTATTGATATGGTATCCATTGGAAAGGAAATAAAAGAAATACGCCAAGAAAAACAAGCACTTGAAACAAGTCTTTTCGAAGCTATTTCTTCGCTTCAGGTAAATTCAGAAGATGCGGAATGGATCAAAGGCGCTTTAGAGGTGTTTAACTATGAAAAGTAATAAACAACCAGAACTTCGTTTTCCTGGATTTCGTGAAGAATGGGAACAGCATAAGTTAGGCGACATCACAGATAGTTTTTCTGGTGGTACGCCAACTGCAAATAATAACTATTACTATAATGGACATGTCCCTTTTATTCGCTCTGGTGAGATTAGTTATGATACAACTGAACTTTTTATAACTGAAGAAGCTATAAAAAAATCATCTGCTAAGCTCGTTAATAAAGGAGATATTTTGTATGCTTTATATGGAGCAACTAGTGGAGAAGTTGGTATTTCTCAAATAGATGGTGCAATTAATCAAGCTATTTTAGCTATAAAGCCAAGATTTGGTGATGATTCTTATTTTATATCCCAATGGTTGAGAAAACAAAAACAGATAATTATAAGTACTTACTTACAAGGAGGACAAGGTAATTTATCAGGTGGAATAGTAAAAAAATTAATGATTGATATTCCAGTTAGTAAGGAAGAACAAAGAAAAATAAGTATATTTTTCAAACAACTCGATGATACTATTGTGCTTCATCAGCAAGAACTTACTACCCTTAAAGAAACTAAACAAGGCTTTCTACAAAATATGTTCCCAAAAGAGGGGGAGAGGGTTCCTGAAATCCGTTTTCCAGGATTTACTGACGATTGGGAACAGCGGAAGTTTGAAGATGTAATTACCTCAATTCAAACTGGAACTAATTTATTGGGTTCGAAGGCTAACCTAGGAATTCCCTTAATAAAAATGGGCAATATTCAAAGAGGTTATTTTAGTTTTAATAAATTAGAGTTTCTAAGCTCAACTGAACAAGTAGAAGAGAAAGACATTGCTTATTATGGAGATTTTCTTTTTAATACTAGAAATACTTTAGAACTTGTGGGGAAAGGAGCTACATGGTTTGGAGAAAGTGGCAAGTACGCGTTTAATAGCAACATCGCTCGATTCAAATTTGAAAGTGTCAATACTTCTTTTTTTAATTACCTTTATAACACACCGGAACTAATTAAACAGGTACAAGCAAGAGCAGTTGGAACAACTAGTGTAGCTGCAGTTTATCCAAGAGATCTGGACTCTATAAAATTTTTGCTTCCAAAAATTGATGAGCAAATAAAAATAGGTTCATTTTTCAAACAGCTCGACGACACTATCGCTCTTCACCAACGTGAGTTAGACCTATTAAAAGAAACCAAAAAAGCATTCTTACAAAAAATGTTTGTTTAAGGAGATGAGTTCAATGAATAAAATCAATCATCGTGATGAAGCTGAAATTGAAAAACATCTCATTGATGTGTTGGGGGAAGGACATAACCAATGGACTTATCGCCCAGATTTGAAATCTGAGGAGGATCTTTGGCAAAACCTGCGCCATAAAATCACGCAAAATAACCTATCTGAAATTGAAGAACATCCTTTGACCGATAAAGAGTTTGACACCATCAAAACAGAATTGCTTTTGCGTACTCAAACGCCGTTTGATGCGGCAAAATGGTTAAAAGGAGAAAACGGCATTTCTCGGATCACCATTGATCGTGAAGACAGGAATTTAGGTTCAGTCTCATTGGTTCTTTATTCTAACCAAGATATTGGCGGCGGCATTTCCAGCTATGAAGTGGTCAATCAGATCGCCAAGAAGGGCAGTAGTGTTGATGCACGCGATCGTCGTTTTGATGTGACCTTATTGATCAACGGATTGCCGATCATTCAAATTGAATTGAAACAAGTGACTGCAAAAGATGGGGTTTACCAAGCGTTTAATCAAATTAAAAAGTATGCAGAAGAAGGAATGTTCAGAAATAATATCTTTTCAACTTTGCAGTTATTTGTCGTATCCAATGAACAAACCACACGCTACTTTGCGAATGCGATGCCAAAAGACATGCACCGGAAATTCTTGTTTAGCTGGCGTACGAGAGACAACAAAAAAGTAGATAATTTATATGAATTCTGCAAACAAGCCTTGAACATCCCGGATGCCCATCGTTTGATTGCACATTATACGATCGTCAGTGAAGACCAAGACAATAAAACACTGATGGTTTTGCATCCGTATCAAGTTCACGCGATTGAAGCGCTCTTTACAGCTGCCAACAAACACCAATCAGGTTATGTGTGGCATGCAACTGGCTCAGGAAAGACCTTGACCAGTTTCGTTTCGACAAAGCTGCTTGCAAGAAAATCAGGTATTGATCGGACAATTATGTTGGTGGACCGGAAAGATTTGGATAACCAAACGACTAGTGAATTTACGAAATTTGCTTCAGAATTCAATACCGGCATATCTTCAGGAAACTCTAAAGCAAATAGCCTGATTGTTGGAACGGGAAGTGCTAAAGAATTAAGCGATACCCTTTTAGCAGATGCCAATTCGAATGTTATCATTGTTACCACTCGTCAAAAGTTGGATGCTGCTTTAAAGTACGCCAACAAGCAAGAAGAACAAAAAGGAACGAACCGCTACCGTAAATTAATGGGTCAGCATATCGTCTTTATTGTAGATGAATGCCATCGTGCTTTAAGTGCTGAAAACATGGAAGAGATCAAAGCATTTTTTCCTAATTCTACTTGGTTTGGTTTTACCGGAACGCCTATTTTTAATGAGAACAAGAAACAGGCTAAAGGCCAACTGGCACGAACAACCCATGACCAATATGGAGAAGTTCTACATACGTACACCATAAAAAATGCATTGGAAGATGGAGCTGTCTTAGGGTTTCAAGTAGAACACGAAGACACGATTGAACCCACTTCTTTAGACAATAAAATCCATCACCAGTTTCGTGTGAATGAGAAATATGCTCACTATACAACTGAAGAGATTAATAAAGTAATTGATGAGATGGATGGCATCAAAAAGGAAAGTTATTTGGCAAGCAGCACATATGAAGATGATGAACATATTCAAAAAGTCATCCATAAAATTTTCCGGCCGGATAATGCCTATACGAAATTCGATTTTCGAAACGGAAAACCGACAAAGTCAGCGATTCTAACGACTAGCTCTATTGTCATGGCAAAGAAGTACTATCAAGCGATCAAAGAAATGATGAAAGATTCAGATTGGATGGAAAAAGAGTTTCCCAATCATCCAGTTCGAGCAGGACGTACAATGGATGATCCAGACTTTCCGCGAATTGCCATTACCTACTCACTGGAAGAAAACGCAGGTGATTCCAGTGAACAGCAAAAAGAAATGCAAGAAATTATCGAAGAATACAATGCTTATTACCATACTGCCTGGAATTTAGCAGAGATTGATCGTTATAACGGAGATATCAATAATCGATTGGCACGAAAACGAGCTGAATTTAAACAATTTGGCCGGCAAGTAGACTTAGTCATTGTTGTAGACCGCTTATTAACGGGCTTTGATGCGCCCACAGTCCAAACTCTTTTTGTAGATCGGAATTTAGACTATGCCGGTTTGATTCAAGCTTTTTCTAGAACCAATCGGACGTATCCAGACAAGACTAAAGGAATGATTGTGACTTTCAGGAAACCAGCAACGATGGAAAAGAACGTGGCAGATGCTACTAAATTGTATTCAGAAGCAAAAGAAGAAACAGGGTTGATTTATCCGACCTATACGGAATCCAAGAAACGCTTCAAAAAAGCCTATCGAAAAATCCAAGAATTCACATTCGTATCTGATGAGCTAGACGAGCACAGTTCTGTAGAAACTCGTGTCGATTATGTCAAAGCTTTTCAAGAGTTGAACAACGCCTATGAATCTCTGGTTACTTATGATGATTACAATGATGATATGGAACAATCATCAGCACTGCAAGGACAAGTGAATGTCTTGGAAGAACAAGTGGGAGTTTATGAAACGGTTAAAGGATCACTTATCGACATTGAACCGGATCCAGATCAAATAGATCCAGAAATACCGGATTTTTCAGAAATATCCTTTTACACGGATAGTACGATCAAGTTATACGATATCGATTCCGCTTATATCGATCAATTATTGGGAATTTATGCAGCCAATAGTTTAGATGCGAGGGAAGAAATTGAGAAAGCTTTGCAGAAGCTAAACAAGACGGAAAGCGTCAAACAAGTCTATCGACACATTTTAAATGCGATTGACCAGGAAGAAATCGACGCAAAAGAAGATATTTTTGTGATAAAAAGACACTTCTTTACTCAAGCACAGGATCAATTGATTCAGGATTTTTCTAAAGAGTGGTTTGTATCTCCCAGCGAACTAAGGTCTTCAGTCGTTCAATACATGATTGGTATGGAATCCATTCCCAATCTCAAAGGAATCATTGAAAGCAAAGATTACGACGCCTATAAAAACCTTCACCCAGAAGTAAAACCATTTAAATACCCTCAAGCCATGAAGCGCGCCTGGCGGGAAGTATTAGACGAACAGATCTTGCCGTTAGATAATGAATTAAGATGATAAAAGATGAAATAATTTCGGTCGCTCAAAAAAACATAGCTAGTTTATTTGATGTAGGTGTTCCAACTATAAATAAGCATCAAAAAATATAGTAAAACAAGAGAACTTTCTGAAGAATGAACTATTTCCAAATGGACATAGTTCAAAACGAATACGAAATACTGGAAGGTTAGGATTAATTAATCTTCCAATATTCATACCTTGTATTGAACGCACATTCGGAAAGGGGTATAATAAAAAAGTCACAAAGGTACGTAAGAGGAGGAAAAAATGTGTTAAGTAAAAAGTTTTATGAGGTAATTCAACAAGAAGGAGTTGTTTCCGTAACTTCATGGGGAAATGATGATAAGCCCAACGTTAGGTGTACTTGGAATTCCTATCTGCGTATTATGGAGGACGAACGTATTTTAGCTCCTATCGCAGGATTTACAAGTGTTCAAGGTGATGTTGTTAAGAATGACCAGGTTATTTTAACATTAGGCAGCCGCGAAGTAGAAGGATTCAATAACTATCAAGGAACTGGCTTCTTAATAGAAGGCCGGGCACGTTTTACAGATTCTGGTAATGAATTTGAACAAATGAAAGCAGAGTTTCCTTTCATGAATAAATTACTTGAAGTAACTGTAGAATCAACTAAACAGCTCCTTTAAACTATACCCTTTAATTATCTACGCTATATATCCTGTAGCATTATTAGCTAGTTATTCAAAAGACACATTGTATTCATTGCAGTGTGTCTGTTTTTCTAGATGTGTCCGTCTCGGACAACAGTATAGAAACTTACTCTATTACTGGAAGTTAAAATGATTTTTAATTATCTTAGCCGCATCTTCAGGAGAAAGAGACGTATTATCAATTTTCAGATAATGATAAAAAGGAATTTCGCCTTCTATGCTTTCGCAACGCCACCAATTATCAACGTCTAATAAGTTCTTGTTAGACTAATCTAAATTTCTTTTTGAAGGTTTATTCTCAAGACGATTTTGCGTTTGGTTTCGCTTCAACCGTTCTTCTTGTGTAGTCACGAGCTTTATGCAACAAACTTCTTCGTTTCTTTTCGTAAACAATCCGCTAATATAATTTATGTATTCCTAATCAGAAGGTTGGTAAAATGCCCACAAATAAGTAAATACTAACCTGTAATCTTCTGTCTTAGCGTATTCATCTTGAAAAACTTCTCGAAGTCTTTTAATGGCTTGTCCATTGTATTCACCAAATACTTCAATAGCTGGTTCAATTGTCCTACTGTCATTTTTCCAACGGCAGCATTCCCAATAAGCAGCACTAGTTTCATCTATTTCCCCTCCATCTCCAAATAAACCAGAAAGCAAATTTATTGTATAACAGTTCTTTTATTTTGAGCTGGTTTCTAACTTATATTAGTAGTTAAGCATAGCAAATGAGATAGTTCTTACCAATATTCTCTTACTACTATTTACTTTTAGAGCCGGTCAAAGTTGATTCATAACATAATGTGTTTTCTAGACTAGTCTAGCTTAATGATATGCCTTCCATCTATTTAATTGTATCAACTCATGCTATAATGAGGAGCTTAAGATAAATGGGCTTTTACTTTGAACGGATGCCAAGAAAAGCCTCCGACTATCGATAAAATATGGAGGTGTAAGAGAATGAATAAACAATGGACGATTGATACGATTAAAGAATTCGTTGAAAAAAATTCAGACAGTAAGTTGCTGACGACAGAATATCACGGTTTTTCTCAAAAACTACTATTAGAATGCGAATGCGGCAACAAGTTTGAAAAATCCTTTACGAAATTTAAAAACAAAAATCAACGTAAGTGTGAAGTTTGCCAACCGCTAAAAGAGGCACGCTAAACATAGAGGGAATAAACGAAATGCCGGTTTCTTTTAAGAGAAGTCGGTATTTTTTTGGTGTAACCGTTGTTCTGCATTTAGCAGTTAAAGGCCCCCCTGCCTTCATAATATGTAAAAAAAAGCTTTAGTAAATATGGTTTTCAATAATATGTTTTAAGTTATTTCGTGTATTTATAGAGTCTTTTTGACGTACGCAATTAAATGCGGCATAGTAATAAAAGAAACGAAAACAGAATAAGATGAATAAGAGGGATAACATGAGAAACATTAAAATGAGCATTGAATATGACGGCGGCAGATACCAGGGATGGCAAAGACTAGGGGATTCTGACAAAACCATTCAAGGGAAAATAGAGAATATCCTGTCGGAAATGACGAAAACCAACATTGAAATCGTCGGATCAGGCCGGACAGATGCCGGAACCCATGCCAAGGGACAGGTAGCCAATTTCAAGACGACATCTAACTTGGATTTGGTGGCGATGCGGGATTATCTGAACACTTATCTCCCACGAGATATTATCGTTAAAGAATTGGAGGAGGTTCCTGAAAGGTTCCATGCCCGGTATAATGTCGTCGGTAAAAAATACAGCTATTATGTCTGGAATACTGCTGTACCATCTGCATTTGAACGCAATTATAGCTACCATTACCCTGAACAACTTGATGTCGATAGGATGAATGAGGCTTGCAGCAAGCTTATCGGAACCCATGACTTCATCGGTTTCTCTTCGCTCAAGAAGACGAAAAAGTCGACGGTCAGGACTATTGATGAAATTACAATCCACAGAGAAGGTGATTTGCTGAACTTTACGTTTATAGGGGAAGGCTTCCTGTATAAAATGGTTAGAATCATTATGGGGACGCTCCTGGAAATCGGGGCAGGAACAAAAAGTCCAGAATGCATTGATGCCATCTTTAAGAGTGGGGTCAGAAGTGATGCCGGGATGACCGTGCCTTCTCAAGGACTGTTCTTAGATGAAGTTTATTACGATTGATGGGACTAAGATGACGTATTAGATGGTTATCCGCATGAAGGCGTTCTTTCAAATAGAGCAATAAAAATTGAGATTGAAAAAATCACACAGTAGATAGCAAAAAAGAAACTAAAAAAGGGCTAACCAGCGATGAAGTAGGAACACAAGAAGCCTTTCTAAAAAGTATCTCAAATTTTATTAACCATTTGATTGGTTTAAAAAACAAAATGTTTATACATGATTTCATTTCTAATACAAAATAAACATGTATTGGAGAGGTTTATAAAAAAAGAACCCTATGGAGATAGAATTCCCTATACGGGATTTTATCCAATTTCATGTATCGAATTTTTAAGTTAGCTAGGGTACAATAAATCTAATCAGTATAGAGGAGGAAGAGTATGAAAAATGCAGGTGAATGTCCAAAGTGTGCATCAAGAAATATTGTAAGAATTCCAGGCCAAACAGGTGCGGTTGGAATTGGTAATAATATTTCTATTGGCTCAGTTATTCCTACTTTAGTAGATGTATCAAGATACTTATGTTCTGAATGTGGCTTTTTGGAGGAATGGATTGTCGATAAAGAAGACATAGAAAAAGTAGTCAAAAAATTTAAAGGTAAATAGATTACTAGTGGAGATATAGTGAAAAAAACAAAGAAAGTAAATGGAACCTAAATAATTCATAGTTTTTCTGAAAGCTATCTAAAATCTTGATTAAATACTATACTTACTGAAGAGAGAAATGATAGCTAAAAAAACTGACACCAGCACTGGGATCAGTTTTTTAGTTTTTTAATTAACCCTCTTTTTTTATTGTCTTTGAAACAAGGGGTCAAGTTAAATGTTTTTAGCACATATTAAGGCTCTATATCGGTCTATTGTGTATTAATAATTTGTAAAATCCAAATATTTTTTAACACTAGCTCCTTCGTAGAGACGTAGTTATAAAAATTAAAAGAGTGTTGAAATTAAGGTTACTAGAGCTGGACCACCTTGTGTAAAAATAATTTTTTTACTACTTGTAACACTACCATATGAAGCAACAACTATAATGTAAACTAATAGCAATCTTGTGACTTCAAGAGAATCTGTTGATAAAAATGCACCATAGAGCAATCCTAACCCAAATAAACCATTATATACTCATTGATTTTTGAGTAATACATTAAGTGATTTTTGACTTAATTCTTTCTGATCAATGTTGAATATACGACTTGTCTTGCTAGAAGTTGTAATAATTGTTTGGATATACAGGATATAAAAAAACTCAATTGCAACCACTACCGTTAAAATAATAGATCATGTAGACATAAGTTATTCGCCTAATTCGGAAATTTTTAAGTCTGGCGCTTTTAAGCTGTAATCAGCTATTTTACTAACAAAATTTTGTAGTAAAGGATTTTGATTATGGGTATCAATTGCAAATTGATCTTTCCAAATTTCTACCATAATGAATGTATTTCTTTCTTCTAGTGATTCGTAAAGATTGTAGGCTAAACAACCGTCTTCTTTTCTAGTTTCTGAAATTAATTCTTTGGTGTCTGATAGAAAATTATCACGTTGATCTCCTTTGATAAAAAATGAGGCATTAATAACTTTCATTAAATAATCTTCCTCTCTTATTTAAAAGTAGTGAATTCTTTTGCATCCAGTCGAATAGAATCATATCCTTCTTCTAATGCTTTACCAATGGATAGAATCATGACCGGTACATAACGTTCTTTTTCTAAGCCAAATGCTTCTGCTAATTCATCGGCTTCAAATCCACCAATAGGGTTCGTATCATATCCATAAGCGCGTGCAACAAGCATAAACTGCATAGCAGCTAAACTGGAATCAATTTTTACGACATCATTCATTTCTTCTCTAGTGAAATTTTTGTAATAAGGGATAATTGCAGCTAATTGCTCATCTCTCACTTTTGGAGACATTTTGCCTTCAATTACTGCCTGATTATAAATCGCTTCTCCATACTCATAACATTCCATATCTCCAAATATAAGTATCATTGCTGAAGATGTGTCATTTTGTCTTGTATTGAAACGAATTAATGGTTTCAATTTTTGTTTTTCTTCAGTACTCTCGACAACTACGAAACGCCAAGGCTGCATATTTACTGACGATGGTGCTATGGTTGATTTCTGGATCATTTCAAGCATTTCTTCTTTAGAAATTTTGACACTCTCATCGTACAATCTGATAGATTTTCTATTATAAGCGATATCTGAAAAGTCATTATTTATTGTCATTTTTAAACCTCTTCTTGTTTGATTAACTTTTTAAGCAATAGTTGTAACTGCTTTTCTTCTACAGAACTAAGTAGATGATATAAAGGATTTTGTAGCTTATCATGTTCTTCTTCACAGATTTCAAGATCCTGTTTTGCTTTCTCAGTAATTTCTACGAAGACTTCTCGATTATTTTCTTTATTTCTTTCTCGAATTACATATTCTTTTTCTTCTAGAACTTTTAAATGTCTCGTTACGGCAGCACTATCTATTCGTAGCTTATGCTGTATTTGCTTTTGCGAACATTTTCCTGTTTCTTTAAGAAGCATCATTAATTCATATCTGGTTAAACTAAATCCAGTGGCTTTCTCAAATCTGGATGTCATTTCTTGATTCGCAATCTTTATCTGATAAAGAAGACTACTAAATTCTCTAAGATTCAAACTATACCTCCTTTTTAATTCTATAATTGATTAATCAATCGTTGACAAGTCAAATATGGAATTAAAATATCATTTTGTAAACAATAAAAAATAAATTTAAACAATTACTATTATCCAGGTTTTAGAAAAATCATTAAAATATTTTTCATTTCTAATAAAAAGGAGGTTTAAACATGGTAGTAGTGCAGGTTGGTTTAGAGCTTCCAGATGATATTCAAGAAGGTATTGCAAAAGGTATACCAAGGATGTCTGGTAGTGTTGTTAGAAAGGTCAATAGTGGAGCAATTGTGAGACATTTAAAAGAAGCAAATATTGATAAAGAAAAAGACAGTCATATCTTTAGTTTGAAAAAGGCCAGTGAGATAGTAAGTAATGTAAATCCCAAGACTAAACTAATTGTTGGAAGTTCTCTTATTTTAGGCGTAGCAACTACTGGAGACTCACTCTTATACACAGGTAGAGAAAATGACAGGAATTAGCAAAAGTACCTTAACAAGATATAAGCGGAAGAAATAATTGAAATAGTACAAAATACGTTTAGTAACAGCTAAATAAAGATCCATGTAAAAGAAATCGATAATAGCCTCACTATTGGAACTTGTCCCAAATATCGGAATAATAATATTGGAAAAGGGAAATTTTATGGTTGTTCTAACTATCCGACTTGTAAATTTACTTTATCCAATAATTTTCGAAAAGAAAAATATAAAAGAATTATTAGAGGGCAAAGAAATGTTAGTCAAAAGTATTAAAAAACCTATAATGCAACACTAGTGGTAAATATTATATAAAATAAAAAAATGAGATAACTTTGAGCATAGTCAAAATTATCTCATTTTTTTATTATATTTTAGCATATTAACGACTATTAGTAATGGTTATTTTATAAGACAAATGGATCGTTCATGATATCGGAGTAAGCTGTTGGATCTCCAGCATTTGTATCACGGCCATTTTCACCTAAGTCTTTGGCTGTTTCTGGTACACCAACTGGTTCAGAAGGTACATTTAAATCTGCATAACCACGTGCATTTGCTTCTTCCCAAGCTTTACGAGAATCATTCGGTGTTGGTGTTACATCGACATCATTGATAGCGATATTCATAGCAGCTGCTACACCTTTTCCGTATTCTGGGTCGGCTTGATAAGTATTGCGAATGTGACGGTGTTTGATTTGTAAAGTAGCATCTCCCATATTGCGGGCTGTGTTTTCAAATAACACTAATTGTTGTTCAGCAGACATAGCACGGAATAATTGACCTGGTTGAGTGTAGTAGTCATGATCATCTTCACGGAAATCATAAGTAGCTACCGGTCCGTTATCTTGTGCAGGCGTTTCGTTTTCACGGTTATCAGTCCAGTTACCATAACTGTTTGGTGTGTAATGAACTTCACTTCCGCCGTTCCCGTCAACTCGCATAGCGCCATCACGGTGGTAGATGTGGTGGTCTTTAACACCACGTGGTGCATTTACTGGAATTTGGTGGCTATTAACACCAATACGGTAACGTGCAGCGTCACTATAGCCGAACAAGCGAGCTTGTAGCATACGGTCAGGTGAATAACTGATACCTGGTACAACGTTAAGTGGTGAGAATGATACTTGTTCTACGTCTTGGAAGTAGTTAGCAGCATTACGGTTTAATTCAAATTCACCAACTTCGATGATTGGGTAATCTTCTTTCGGCCACATCTTTGTTAGGTCGAATGGATTATTTTTCCAAGCCTTTGCTTGCTCTTCAGTCATAATTTGGAAATACATCTTCCATTTCGGGAATTGCCCTTGTTCAATGGCATTATATAAGTCGTTTTGATGAGACTCACGGTCTCCTGCAATGACTTGTTCAGATTCTTGGTCTGTTAAGTTTTGGATACCTTGCTCAGAACGGAAGAACATTTTCACCCAAACACGTTCGTTATTTTCATTAATCAAGCTATATGCATGGCTACTAAATCCATGCATATGGCGATAAGATGAAGGAATACCACGATCACTCATCACGATTGTGACTTGTAGCAAAGCTTCGGGTAGAGATGTCCAGAAATCCCAGTTGTTATTAGCACTACGCATGTTTGTACGTGGATCACGTTTAATTGCGCGGTTCAAATCGATAAATTGTTTTGGCTCACGGATGAAAAATACTGGCGTATTGTTACCAGCCATATCCCAGTTACCTTCTTCAGTATAAAACTTCAAAGCAAAACCACGGATATCACGTTCAGCATCAGCAGCACCACGTTCACCAGCTACTGTAGAGAAGCGAGCAAACATTTCTGTTTCTTTCCCAACTTCTGAAAATAATTTTGCTTTTGTATATTTTGATATATCATTTGTAACTTTAAAGGTACCAAAAGCGCCTGACCCTTTTGCGTGCATACGACGTTCAGGAATTACTTCACGGTTAAAGTTTGCTAGTTTTTCTTGTAACCAAGCGTCCTCTAAAAAAGTTGCGGGGCCGCGTTTACCGGCAGTCATGGAGTCAAAGTTATTGTTTACTGGTGCACCACTTTGATGATGAAGTGCTTTTTGATCTCCTGTTGTTTGATTGCGACTAGGTTCTGAACCGTTCAAACCATTCTTGTCCATTGGATTAGACATTTAATCTTCCTTTCATCATTTAAATTTAATAGTACTCTTAATAGTATAGCGGTCTTTAGGCAAAAAAATAAGGTAAATGTTCAAATGTTTAAAAGATAACGTTTTTATATAAAATATCACTAGCCTGAATAATTCATACTTCTAAAATTTATCTGTAAAAGTTATTTTTTTTATCTGTCCATCCCAATTAATTTACTTTTTTATTCATTAAAGGATGGAAAAAGTTAAAATAGGTAAAACGATGAGCTGAATGATAGGGTATTACTTAATTTTGGCCGCACGAACTCCCTGAAAGAAATGAATTTTTTAAAATTCATTTGGATGGTCACCAACAGAGTTGTTGTATTTTTTCTAACAACTGATAGAAACTATCTTGAAAGACATGAGTCGTGCTCAGTTTTAATAGCAATCTACGGCTACTTCGTACCAATTTTCCTGCTACTTTAAATAAATGCAAGCGGAGAGTATCAATTTGAAGTGTCGCTTCTTTTGCTGATAAACAAAGTGTTCGCATAAAGTTAACGATATTGTAAGCCAATAGGCTTATCATCATATGAGCATGATTTTCCAGAAAAGTTGAGCTATCGGTTTTATCAAAATAGAATCCATTCTTTGCTTCTTTAATAAAGTTCTCCATCGTACCGCGATTTTGATAGGTATAAAATATGTTTTCAGCGGATAAATTTTCTGAACAATTGGTGATCACATATTCATGGCGAAAAATCAGCTCTCCTGCTTCTCTAGTTGATTTGATGCAAACCCGACGTTCTTGTGACCAACTTTTTGCTCGATAAGACGTAGAATAGTAGTGAACTTCTTTTTCTTCCCAATGATGATCATCGCCAATTAAAATGAATGATTCTGCTAACTTTGCTAGTTGAGCATTGGCTTTCAGACGAATCACATAAAAGCTTTCGTTCAATTCACAAGTTTCATATACTTCTGGTGTCGCAAAGCCGCTGTCTCCACGCACAAGAATCGTTGTGCAAGGAAGTTTCTGGCTGTAATGATTGAGTAAAGGCCTTAGAAAATCCCTTACACCGTTTGATGTATAAACATTTCCAGAACGAAGTTCTGCCTTTAAAAAGTCGCCCGTTAGCCCATCAAAAGCAACTAAAGGGTGGTAACCGTTTGTTTGATAGTGGGCATTATAGTTCGTTCCTTCTTGATTTCCAAAAGTATCCGAATGAGTAGAATCCAAATCAATGATCATCTCTGTTGTGTTTCGCTTCAATCGTACTTTATCAATCAAAGCTTGATTCAAATCTTGGAATTGACGGATCGTTTTTTCATCTATTCGGTCCCAGAAACGTGAAAGAGAAGGTTGTGAAGCAGCAGTTTCTTTATTTAAAATAAGTTGGAAGATGAGATCTTCCTTCAATAGTTTAGCTGATGAATCTGCAGCGTAGCCAGAGATCAGTTGGAAAAGAAGTTGTTCTAGTAAGGAGATATTGTCGTGTCTCCAGTAAGTCCGGTCCTCTTTGATTTGAAGGAAGCTTTTGGCTAATTCTAAAAATCCAAGTGAGTCCATAAATTCTTTTACTAAAATCAATCCGGCATCTGTTGAAAGATTACCACCAGTGTTGGAAACTGTTAGTTTAGGATTGAAATTTATCCGTTTTTCCTGTAATGTAGCCATTGAGAGAACTCCTTTCATGGTTTAGTTTAGTCACTTTAACCATAACAGATTGGGGTTCTTTTTGTACACCCAAAGGGTGTTGTAAAATATGTGAAATAATGGCTTCACTGTAAGGTTTTAGATAGCTTTCAGAAAAACTATGAATTATTTAGGTTTGAATATAATATTAAATATTTGCTTTTTAACTTAGTTATTAGTAAAGTTATCATATAGATAGTTTGTAATGATTGTAAAATGAAACTTATTCTAAGGAGGAAGAAGAAATGGAAATTAACGATAAAAAATATGGAAAAAAACCTTATATAGTGAATATCGAAGAGGCTACTGTCCAAAATGATAGGTATCGGACAACAATGTGGACGGGTGAAAAATTACAAGTCACCGTTATGTCTATCCAGCCTAATGATGATATAGGGTTAGAAGTTCACCATGGTATTGATCAATTTATTCGTATTGAAGAAGGAAACGGACTATGTAAAATGGGCCCTACAGAAGACAACTTGAATTTTGAACAAAAAGTTAAAGATGATGACGCTGTTTTTGTTCCAGCTGATATGTGGCATAATATCTTGAATACAGGTGATAAACCTTTAAAACTATACACGGTTTATGCAGGTCCAGATCATATTCCAGGTACTATACATGAAACACATGATGATGCACGTAATGATCCTAATGAACAAGACTAGAATAAATTTGTTTTAAATTGAAAAAAAAAGGCTTAGGACTTTTGTCCTAAACCTTTTTTTCCAAATACACTATTATTTTATTTGGATCAGTTTAAGTTCTAACCCAAAATAAACATTTACTAGGTATTAATCTGATTTATTTTTCGCTGTCTATTATAAATGTCGATTAAAATATTCAGATTTCCTAACTTAAAAAACCATGTATATATACCCTTGATTTAATAAGGTTTTATATACACGAATTTATCTAATTTCATGTATCGTATATTATTTTTTATTTAGTATTAACAGTAAAGATAGTAATTCGAGCAGCCTTATCTTTTTACATCTTTTTAGATAACATTTCTCCTATGAAAATAAATACAGCAAATACAATTGCACCTATAACAGCAGCTGTTAATTCAGTTGAATTATTAACAAAGTATTGAGTTAATAAGCTAGCAATAAAATATACACCTACTAGTAATAGGCACTTTTTAAAGTTAATTTTTTCATAATTAGTTGTTCCTTTTTTATTTTTAGTACATCAAAGATGGACAATCTTTATTCGAATCTTTATTTTAATCTAAAGTAAAAAAACTAAAAAAACAATCTTGGTCTAATAAGGTTCTAGATATATGATACTATCCAACTACTTTTCTTTATGAAAACGTATTTAATGGAAAATGAACTTTGATTATTAATCTAAACGTGGTAAAATTGTGTTTGAATTTTATTTTTGCGAAATTAATCTCTAGGAGGATTTTTTAAATGACAGATGGAAAAACTAAAGTTAGTACAGCTTCACTGAAAGTGTTAGCAGGATGGGGAATAGACACAATTTATGGAATTCCTTCGGGAACTTTAGCCCCTTTAATGGAAGCTTTAGGTGAACAAGAAGAGACAGATATTAAATTCCTTCAAGTAAAACATGAAGAAGTTGGAGCAATGGCAGCTGTAATGCAATGGAAATTCGGCGGAAAATTAGGTGTGTGTGTTGGATCAGGTGGTCCTGGTGCATCTCACTTAATCAATGGTCTTTACGATGCAGCTATGGATAACACACCAGTTTTAGCTATATTAGGATCTCGTCCACAAAGAGAACTAAACATGGATGCTTTCCAAGAATTAAACCAAAACCCAATGTTCGACCATATCGCAGTATACAACCGTCGTGTTGCTTACGCTGAACAATTACCAAAATTGATCGACGACGCAATCCGTACTGCTATCTCTAAACGTGGAGTAGCTGTATTAGAAGTACCTGGCGACTTCGGTTACCACGAAATTGCTAACGACGCATTCTACTCTTCAGGTCACAGCTACCGTGATTACGTTTCTTCTGCAATCAATGAAGCAGATATCGACGCAGCTGTTGAAGTGTTAAACAACGCTAAACGACCTGTTATCTATGCAGGTATCGGAACTATGGGACACGGTCCAGCAGTCCAAGAATTATCTCGTAAATTAAAAGCTCCAGTTATCACAACTGGTAAAAACTTTGAAACTTTCGACTATAACTTTGAAGGATTAACTGGTTCAACATACCGTGTTGGTTGGAAACCAGCTAACGAAGCTGTTAGAGAAGCAGATACAGTTCTTTTCGTTGGTTCAAACTTCCCGTTTGCTGAAGTAGAAAATACTTTCGGAAGCGTTGAAAAATTCATCCAAATCGACAACAACCCAACAATGCTTGGTAAACGCCATAACGCAGATGTTGCTATTCTTGGTGATGCTGGTGAAGCAGTTCATTCATTACTAGAAAAAGTAGCACCTGTTGAAGAATCAGCTTGGTGGAATGCTAACTTGAAAAACGTTCAAAACTGGCGTGACTACATGACTAAGTTGGAAACTAAAGAATCTGGTGCTTTACAACTTTATCAAGTATACAACGCTATCAACAAATATGCTGACGAAGATGCAATCTACTCAATTGATGTTGGTAACTCAACTCAAACATCTATCCGTCACTTGCACATGACTCCTAAAAACATGTGGAGAACTTCTCCATTGTTTGCTTCAATGGGTATCGCACTTCCAGGTGGTATTGCAGCTAATAATGTTTACCCTGGACGTCAAGTATTTAACTTAATGGGTGACGGTGCGTTCTCTATGAACTACCAAGATGTTGTTACTAACGTTCGTTACAACATGCCTGTTATCAACGTAGTATTCACTAACACTGAGTATGGTTTCATCAAGAACAAATACGAAGATACAAACACAAACACTTTCGGTACTGAATTTACTGATGTAGACTACGCTAAAATTGGTGAAGCACAAGGTGCTGTTGGTTTCACAGTAAGCCGTATCGAAGACATGGATCAAGTAATGGCTGAAGCTATTAAAGCTAACAAAGAAGGTAAAACAGTTGTAATCGATGCTAAGATCACTAAAGATCGTCCAATTCCAGTAGAAACATTGAAATTAGACCCTGCATTGTACAGTTCAGAAGAAATCAAAGCTTACAAAGAAAAATATGAAGCTGAAGAATTAGTACCATTTAGCGAGTACCTAAAAGCTGAAGGTCTAGAATCTATCTTAGCTAAATAATTTTTTGATGTACAACTTATAGTTTAATAAAAAAGGTGAGTCGCTATGTTATAGTGACTTGCCTTTTTTGTTAGGCAGATTTTATAAAGAACTTTGTCGTACAGTTTGCCGGCAAAGACTTTAGATGATATTGTACCGTTTGTTTGGTAACACCGATCATATCTGCTCCCTCTGTTACCGTTTTATCTGTCAAAACTACACCTACATACATGATTCTATTTTCTACCCTTTATTTTAAATTATCTATTCGTGTACCGTATTAATTCATTGGTTGTTATTAAGGTCTGGAACAACGGCATAAGAAAACAGATTGATTCTGTTGACAAAGTATAATCAAAGGATATAATAAAAGTGTAGACATATGAGTGTATGTTCATATGTAGTTCGTAACTGTTCCGATTTGCGAAAAAAACCAACTGCCATGCAGTTCAAAATGCTGGATGGTTGTAAGCCGAATAGTTTGAAATAAGCGTATAAAAATACACAAGGTTTTAGAAAGGTGATAGAAATGGAAAATGCCGAAAAGAAACAAATGCACACAAGTCATGATCATTCTCATAGCCACGACCACAGTCACGAAGATGAGCATAGTCACGGAAAAATGCCGGTTGTATTATACTTTATTGGGTTAATCGCGTTTTTTATCGCGTTCTTTTTAAAAAATGACAGTTTAGTGTTAAAAAACGTCTTGTTTTTGACGGCTGCTATTACCGCCGGCTATGACGTTATTATCCTTGAAGGAATCAAAGAAACGATTGCAAACTCTAAAAGCCAAAAGAAATTTATGCCCAACTCGCATATGTTGATGGGGTTGGCAGCATTAGGCGCTTCCCTCATAGGCCAATTTAGTGAAGGGGCGTTATTGATTCTCATCTTTTCGGGTGCGCATTTTCTTGAAGAGTACGCTGAGGGAAGAAGTAAAAGAGAAATCACTAAATTACTTGAAATGAATCCAACGACAGCCAGACTGATCATGACTGATGGCACTACAAAAATCGTTGATGTCAGCGAGTTAAAGGTTGGAGACCAACTCCAAGTACTAAATGGTGACCAAGTACCCATTGACGGAATGATTTTATCGGGCACCACCTCAATTGATGAATCTTCTATCAACGGTGAAAGCATGCCTAAAGAGAAGTCAAAAGGAGATGCGGTTTTCGGAAGTACGATTAATGGAACCGGCACTTTTACGATGGAAGTCACTAAAGAAAACAAAGATACGGTCTTCTCGAAAATCTTACAACTCGTCAATCAAAACCAAAACAACCAAACAAAAGCTGCCAGTATTATACAAAAATTTGAACCTAAATATGTTAAGGTAGTTTTGATTTTGGCATCAGCAGTCATTCTATTCACACCTTTTATGTTGGGCTGGTCATGGGCGCACAGTATTTACAGAGGATTAGTTCTTTTGATTGCAGCTTCTCCTTGTGCTTTAGCAGCAAGCACCGTCTCAGCAACGTTGTCCGCAACCTCAAATCTTGCAAAACGAGGAGTGCTGTCAAAAGGGAGTGCTTATTTATCACAATTAGCAGAGATCGATGCCATTGCTTTTGATAAAACAGGTACCCTTACTTATGGGAAGCCTGAAGTAACAAATGTTCATTTTTCTGATGCTGTAAATAAAGAAAACATGATCGATATCGTAATCGCTCTTGAAAAAGAATCGAATCACCCACTTGCAGACGCTATATTAAGAAAGTTCGATGCCAAAAACAAACTACCCATCGAAGTGACCAACCAAATCGGAAAAGGGTTAGTTGGAGAACATGATGGATCCCAATATCGTGTAGGCAAGCCGACTTCTTTTGAAGATGTTTCTGCTGAATACACTCGTTTAAATGCTAAATGGGCATCAGAAGGAAAGACCGTTGTATATATAGCCGAAAACGAAACAGTTATTGGGCTGATAGCTCTGATGGATGTTCCGAATAAAAATGCAAAAGCAACGATTGATTACTTTAAGAAACTCGGTATCCATACGACTTTGATCACTGGAGACTCAGAGATGACTGGAAAAGCTGTTGCTGAACAATTAGGAATAGACGAAGTTGTCGCTAATGTTATGCCTGAAGACAAATCTAACATTATAGAACAACAAAAAGAAAAATACGGAGTAACGGCCATGGTCGGTGATGGTGTGAATGATGCACCAGCCCTTGTTACAGCAGATATCGGCATTGCTATGGGAGACGGTACCGATGTAGCAGTAGAAGTATCGGATTTGGTTTTAATGCAAAGTGATTTGTCTAAATTAGTAGAAGCTCACAAAGTTTCTTCAAAAATGAATCGTGTTACTTGGCAAAACATTATTTTTTCAATGGCAGTAGTTGTCTTTTTAATTGTCGTTAGTTTCTTGGGATTAACCAATATTGCGATTAGTGTAATCGTCCATGAAGGAAGTACTTTAGTGGTGATACTAAATGGGCTCCGGTTGCTACGATCTCGCTAACGGTTCGAAATACGCCAGTTGTCTGGTTTGTCAGTAATAAAATCGCGTAAAGCGGACAAGCAAGCAGCTGGATGTTCAAATCTAAGCATAAAAAATACGTTTACTAAAACAAACAGACCCGGCAAGCAGAAATGCTTATCGGGTCTATTTATTTTTTAGTTGGATCGTTTTAATACTATTATCCCTTAACAGAAGCACTCGAAACGCTGTCTACGGCTACAGCTACTGGAACTTCTTCTTCGCTTTCGGTAACACTAGCACTTGAAACACTGTCTACTTCTTCTTTTTCTTTAGTAGAAGCACTTGATACTGCATCGACATCTCCAACCAACGTTTGTTTGGTTTGTTTTAAATACCAGTCGATGATTGGTTTGAAGTCTAAAATGAATTCATTGATTCCGACATAGTTGCCTTCTTCGTCGTGCATGGCTTGGTAATTATGAACGACGTATTTATCTGGTCCGTGTGTTGGCACGTGAACCCGGACAGCATCTTGTTCTCCTGAACGCAGTTGTTGAATAACCCATTCAACATTTTTCAATGCTTTTTCTGGGTGGCAATTTGCCAACGGGTTTCCTGCTTGTCCAGGTACACGAGACGCTAACATCTCACTGCCAGGTTTTGTATGGTTGTAGTATAAGAACTGGTTGTTTTGGTCAGCATATGTTAATTCCATCGGCATAGACGCTAAGAAGTAATTCAATTGATCAACGGTAAGGATTCCGCGATTTAATTTAACATAGGCTTTTCCTTCGACAGCGTTAACGGCTTCAGCAGCTCGCTCGACCCAATCCTCAGCAGACATATCGACGCCTTCAATGGTTGTGTCGCAAGTTCCTGTTGCATGCAAATCTTCTGGTTCAGCAGGTTTTGGTTTAGGACCTTCTAATAAAGACACAACATTGATAAATTGGATGAATTTTTGCAAAGAGCTTTCTAAAAAGTTGCTTGTATTTTGATCTTTTAAATTTTCATTTTCGTCAAAAGCTTCTTTTACCTTGCCTAATAAAAACTCATTACCGGGCAGGACCATCGCATTAACACCAGGAGCATCTAGAATTTGACGCAAGTGCAGTTGTGCGCGAGAAGAACCTTGATCGTAATAAGATGCGCCAACGATCATGACGGGTTTGTTTTCTAATGGATGGATTTTAAACGATAACCATTCCAATAAGCTCTTTAAACCAGCGGGAATGGTGCGGTTGTGTTCAGGTGTAGCGATGATGACGCCATCAGCACTTAAGATTTTGTTGCTGATCTTTTGAATAGCAGGGCTGCTTGTTTGGTCATCGCTTTGGTTGAACAACGGAATGTCTTTGATTTCTAGTACCTCTAATTCGAACAAATGACCAAATTGTTTAGCAATGTATTTTAACAATAAACGATTATATGATACTTCTGCGTTAGATCCTACAATACCGACTAATTTCATTTTCTTTCGTCTCCTATTCTTTAAAGGTTTTCCCATGAGAAGCTTTCAGCTTCTTTTTTGTTGATAGCGTGTGCGCTTTTTAATTGGTTGGTGATGTCCATAAAAATTTGGAAATCTTCAAACAGTCCTTCTAGCTTTTCAATTTGTTCGAAATCGATCAAGCCGGCGTCTTCGTTAAAAGCTTGTAAAGAATGGCTTAATAAAAATTCAGAACTTGGCATGACACGAGCTTTTAATTCTGGAGCGTCGAGGATTTGGCGCAAATGCATTTGTGCTCTTGAAGAACCAAGTGTTCCGTAAGAAGCTCCAGTAGTCATAACGGGTTTATCCACAAAAGGGAATATGCCGTATGAAAGCCAGTTAAGAGCATTGATCAGTGATGCAGGAACAGAGTGGTCGTATTCTGGCGTACTAATGATCACACCGTCAGCATCCTCAATTTTTTTAGCCAATTCTTGAACGCTAACAGGCAATTGTTTGTTCTCTGGTTTGTTAAATAGGGGAAGATCTTTGATTTCAACCACTTCAATCTGTGCTTGATTTGAAAAATGTTTTTGAATAAACTGCAATAACATCCGATTAGTAGAGTGATCTGAATTTGTTCCAACTAAACCAATAATTTTTTTCATGTTGGTACTTCCTTTCAGTAATGTTTTTAGTGTAAGCAATAAACTAATTCATTTTGATGATTTTGTCTTCTAATGCAGCGGAATAGAGCATTTTTACTTCTTTTGTAATGACCAATCCGTCTATGCCTTCTAATTGATTTAAGATATGCATAATTTCTTCAGACGATTTTCCAAATAAACGAGTCGTCCATATTTCGCCATCGATCGATTTGTCGGAAACAATTGTTAAGCTTGCAACATCGGTTTCTATTGGATAGCCCGTATGTGGGTCCAAAATATGATGATACGTTTGTTCGTTATCGCTCAGGCTTCTTTCGTAAATACCTGAGGTGACGATGGATTGATTCAAAGCTTTTAAAGCAACCATCGATTGATCGCGAGAGGGCCCAGGACGCCGTATACCAATTTTCCAATGACGGTCTTTATTAGTAGGCGAAGGGCCTAAAACCACAATGTTTCCGCCTAGATTGATCAAAGCAGATAAGGTACCGACACTTTTTAAATAATCGATCAGCAAATCGGCGATGAAGCCTTTTGCTAAAGAACCTAAATCGATCAGCATGCCAGGTTCTCTTAAAAAAACCGTTTGGGCTTCGTCATTTAAGACAATGTTTTGTGGGTCTGTTTTTTTGAGCAGGAGTTGAATGTCTTCTGCTGCAGGAACTTTAGCGTCATCGAAACCAATACGCCACGTTTGAACTAATGGCCCGATAGCAATGTTTAGGTTGCTGGCTGGAGAACAGCTGTGGTGTTTCCCAATTTTGATCAATTGGTATAAGTCAGGATGGACAGAAACGGGTTGGAACCCGGCATTTTTATTGATGGCCATTAACTCAGAGCTTGGATCATTTGCACTAAAGCGGTGTTCATATTCCTTTAATCGAGTAACCAACTCGTCTAATACTAAATCAGGAGTTTCGTGTTGAACCAATAAATCAATGACGGTTCCCATCAAATGAATGACTCTTCGTTTTTGATCCAACTGTTATCGCCTCTTTTCTTCTAAAGAATGTTGCTAACAAATCGTTACAGTTTATTTTCACCGCTACGAGACAATACCGTTTTTTCTAGTACAGCCAGCTCTCTGAGCAAAACATAATTTTTATTGATTTTGGCATAAGCCCTAGCATCATAGACTAATTCTAAAATATGTTCTTTTGATTCATTCTGACTAACGGCATTTTTGACTAACTGGAAAGCGGCTCGTGCAAGATAGAACGTTACGTGATTATCTGAGCAAATTGATATAGCATACTTCAACAACGTATTGCTTGCTTCTAGTTCATGAACTTCAGCGTAAAACACACTGCATTGAAAGACGATATTAAGAACTCGCCAAGTATCTGCTAATTCCGTTGTTTCATAAGAATAAATTTGTTCAAGAACTTTATTAAAATAAAATTCGGCTTTTTCTTGATCCGCTTCGCGAAAGTAAACCATCCCAGTTCCGGTATACGCTAATAATCGAAAAATTTCCGAATCATCGGTATCTTCTGCTAATAAGATTTTGTCAAAGTTGAACAAAATATCCGTGATAGCACAATTTTGAAAAATCATGATAAACCCTTTTAAATAAAAGTAACGCAAGGATAAAATAGAATCTGCAATCGTGTTGACAGCAATAGTATTAAGCAAAGCTGCTGCTTGTTCATATTCGCTGGTAACAAGGAAAAACTCCGCTTTGTTCATCGTTTCAATCGTCTCTGTATACCTGATTCCCACTCTTGGAAATAAATCAGCTAATGGAAGTCCTAAACGATTACAAAGTTTGATCAGTATTTTCAAATTGGGGACTTGTCCATTATTTTCAAATCGGCTTAAGGTTGCTTGAGTACAAATGCCTTCAGCTAATTCTACTTGAGAAAACCCTGTCGCTTTACGCGCTTCAATAAATCTCTCAATGTTCATGCTGTTCCTCCAATGTTTGTTAACTTGTTCGTTATTGAGTTTGTTTGTTTTAATAACCGGTTACATCGATAAAGAAATAATTCAAGATAGCTACTATTGACTCTTTTCTTAGAATGGCCAAGTCACGTCTACCAAAGGATTTATGAAGGTTTTCGCTTAATCTTCCCATTTCGATAACACATCCCTTTTTTGT
The DNA here is from genome assembly GCF_001483965.1 of Carnobacterium sp. CP1. NCBI lineage: Bacteria > Bacillati > Bacillota > Bacilli > Lactobacillales > Carnobacteriaceae > Carnobacterium > Carnobacterium antarcticum. Next base: position 1,668,531 of record NZ_CP010796.1, on the reverse strand, counting down.
TGTGATTTTATTCACATATCTTCTACACACTTATAATACTCTGTTAAAACATTTATGTCAATACAGATATATAAAATAATATATAAAAAACGATATAAAGGTTTTAAACTAATGGTTCATGAATATTGAACTTCTATTTTAAAAAAATCTTTTCGGCTGCGGCCGCAAAGGTCCGATCGGATTGGATAAACGCGGTTGCGTGCCTTAACGTGTGATAGACATAGAAAATAAGGCACACAAAAGCAAGTTGCGTACCTTATGAGTGGGTTCGAATGGAACTTAAGGTACGCAAATCCTTTTTGAGTACCGCAAGTATGAAGCAGAAGAACTTGAACTGTTTAGTTATTTCTTAGAACAAGAAGGCCTTCAATTAAAAGTGGACCAAACAAACCAAAAATCTAACGTTAAAAAAACAAGCACTGATTAGGTGCTTGTTTTTTTGATTTATCGGTTCTAAATGTTTAACTTATATAACTTAAATCCCTTATAATGAATGTACTAATAAGAATGTGAATTGTTATAATGCGTTCAGAAAAGGTGCTATCTATTAAGAAAGGTAGGGATAAAGGTTGAAATATAGAGGGAAGTTTAAGAATGTTAAACTGTCATTTTACAGATCTCGGTTTGAAGTTGAAACATTCTCCAAAATAAGTACAACTGAAATATATATAAAGTTGAAAAGGAAAAAAGAAACTAAGTTCGAAAAATCTCTGAAAGAAGGTATGAAAAGATATGACCATGCTCTTAGAGAATTAGCGAAAAGATAATCAGAAAGAAGAGGATACTAATGGTCTTGAAGAGAAAAACCTTTTTAGTAGGAGATTCACTAATGATTAATCTTCCAGACGAATTACACGTAAAAGAGAATGCCACATATTATTTCCATAAAAAAGAAAATGGCGCAATAGTTCTTATACCTGAAGTAGATGATTATTTCAAAGAAGTGAGAGATGGAGAATTTAGTGAAGCACTTGCATGGGAAGATATCTACATTCCTCAAGTGAGAGAATGGGAAGAATAATAAATTTAAAAAATATAATAATAGATTCACGTAAGTAGAGAAAGAGCTGCTCAGTTTTTTTGGATTTAAGCAGCAATTTCTCTGTTTTTTTTGCCGGTGGATGGTGTACTTAAGATTTTTCCGTAAACTGGTTGGTATCAGCCTGGATCTTAATCTGTAAACGTTGGAAAGCCAAAATTTAAAGGCTAGATGTCAATCTTGATTTTCAAAAAATGTTTGTAGATTTAACTTTTAATCTTTAATAAGCGGCATTCGCCCTTTGTATCCACAAAAAGGACAAGTTATGATTCGTTCATCGGGTATACCTGTTTTTAAAGCAAGTGCAAAACTTATTTATGATAATTTAAAACTGGAGCCACAATTCGGACAGATAAAGTGAGTTGTACTCGTATATGTGTCCGTATATTTTTTTATCATTAAATACATAAACACAAGTGCTATTGCCGTGGTAAGTAACCCAATGATAGTATCCATTTCAATCCTCCTCATAAGATATGTTTTAAGAACACCGAATTTTCCTTTGATCATAAACAGCTCATTTTTTAACAAATTCTAAATGTTCTATAGGAAGAGAATTTAATGAATCTTATACCTGATCAAGACTAGTAACGAACTAATGAACTAGATAATTAAAAATAACCAGCTATAGACAAAAAGAATAGATGAGTATTCTATATAAGTATTAGTCAGATTAAGATTATCCTAGTATGATGAAGTTAAATAACAAGAAATAACTGAATAGGTGGGTGAAGGGATATGAAAGACTTATTAAAACAAATTATTGGTAAGGAAATAGTAAAAGGTTCCCCAATTTTTGAAGAAATACACGAGCAAAAGGCAGAAAATGAAAGATTAGTGATGGAATTGAATACCGAATACCATGCTCCGTCGGATGTGCGTGCAGCACTTGAAAAAATTACTGGTGAATCGATTGATTCTTCAGTTACTGTTTCGTTGCCTTTTTACACAGATTTTGGAAAACATATTTCATTTGGAAAAGATATTTTTCTCAATCAAAATGTTACTTTTGTTGATTTAGGCGGTATTTACCTTGAAGATAATGTGTTGATCGGACCTGGGGCGCGATTGCTCACAGTGAACCATTTAGTGGACCCGGCAAAAAGAAGAGGAATAATAGTAGATTCGATTCGAATTAAGGAAAACGCATGGATCGGTGCAAATGTAACCGTTTTGGCTGGCGTAACAATTGGTAAAAATGCTATTGTTTCAGCAGATGCTACGGTCACCAAAGACGTGCCAGACAATGTAATTGTTGCAGGTACACCTGCGAGAATCATTAAAGAAATTGATTAAACAATCAGTTTATATAAATAGGAGGAAAATTAAGCTATGAATAAACCGTATGTCATTATCCATACACACACCTCTATCGATGGCAATCTAGATATCATGGATTTGCCAGAATTTAAAGAAGCGAGCCGCCAATACCAGGAACTTTCCATAAATCCAGAAAACAACAATTCGGAATCCATGGTTATTTGAACGGAAAAACGACAACTGAAGATAATATGACCCATTACAAAACACCGAAGCTGGATGAAAATGCAGCACCCGTCCCTGAAGGGGATTATGTAGCAGATCCAGATGCTCCTATGTATTATTTGTCCATTGATGCACGTGGAGAACTGGCTTTTGAAGAAAATTTCTCTGATTATGGCGGTGTTTCTTCTCATATTGTAGAAGTCTTGACGGAACAAGCGTCAAACGCGTATAAAGATTTTCTTAGAAAGAAAAAGATATCGTATATCATTGCTGGTAAAGAGCAAATCGACTATGAAGCGATGTTGGACAAATTCTACAATCTATTTGGCATCAAGCGAATGATGGTTGGAGGCGGCGGAACGCTTAACTGGTCATTTGTTCAAAACGGACTGGTTGATGAAGTCAGTGTCATCTTGTCTCCTATCGCAAATGGGGATCCGGGTGGACACCGTTTCTTCGTTGCCAAAGAACCATATACCCAAATTAAAGAAACAGCTTTCCAATTGGAGTCTGTTGAAACATTGGAACACGGCACCATATGGATTCGCTATTCTGTCAAAAAATAAGCAGAGATAGAAAGAAGGCAATAAAATGGTGTTAAATGAAACGTATACATTATCAAATGGGGTTAAAGTTCCTAAATTAGGTTTAGGTACATGGATGATCGATAATGAAGCAGTGGTTCAAGTTGTAAAAGATGCTCTTGATTCAGGCTACCGTCATATCGATACGGCTGAAGCTTATCTTAATGAAGAAGGCGTAGGGCGCGGTATAAAAGAGTCTGGCATCCACCGCGAAGATGTTTTTGTTACTACAAAGCTCGAAGGCGACATCAAAAACTACGATGAAGCTGTCAAAGCAATCAATGAATCGCTGGAACGCTTGGATATGGCTTATATCGACTTAATGATTATTCATAGTCCACAACCATGGGCTAACTTCCGTGACGGCAATCATTACTTTGAAGGAAATTTAGAAGCCTGGCGTGCCTTAGAAGAAACTTATGAAGCAGGCAAACTACGGGCAATAGGCGTTTCTAACTTTGAACAAATAGATTTGGAAAATCTAATTAATAATGGGAAAGTTAAACCAATGGTGAACCAAATTCTCGCACACATTACAAATGTTCCTAGCGACGTAATTGAGTACAGTCAAAGTCTCGATATTGTTGTCGAAGCATACTCACCAATCGCTCATGGTGCCATTCTTGACCACCCTGTTGTCAAAGGAATTGCTGAAAAGTACGAGGTTTCGCCTGCTCAATTAAGCATTCGCTATGTCATACAATTAGACATGGTCGCTTTGCCTAAATCTACTAACAAAGAGCATATGAAATCTAATGCCGCGGTAGATTTTACGATCTCTGAGGAAGATATGAAAACTTTAAATGAGTTGCCTCTTATCGAGACTTATGGTGACGATGAGGTCATGCCAGTCTTTAGTTCACAATACAAGAATAAGTAAGAAATATATGCTATGCTGAATTCAATTCGCGTAATATATTGAAAGGAGTTTTCAAATGAAAGTATTAGTTGTAGGTGCCAATGGGAAAGTAGCTCGTCATTTTGCTGATTTTGCAAAAGAAGATTCTGCTATTGAAGAAATAGCAATGATCCGCAATAGTGAACAAGCTGGTTTCTTCGAAGAACGAGGGATTGAAACAGTTCTCTTAGATCTTGTCAAAAATTCAGTAGATGAATTGGCTGAAGCAATGAAAAATGTCGATGCGGTTATCTTTAGTGCAGGTGCTGGCGGAAGTGGTTTTGATAAAACTGTTCTAATCGACTTAGATGGAGCTATTAAAGCAATGACCGCTGCAGAACAAGCTGGCGTTAAACGTTTTGTTATGGTTAGCACCTTCCGTACAGGCCGTGAGGAAATGGCTAAAGAACATGATTTACAAGTTTATACAATCGCCAAAAATTATGCGGATGAATGGTTGAAAAATCGTACAGAACTAGATTGGACGATTGTCCATCCTGGTATATTAGTTGATACACCTGGTACCAATCAAATAAAAGTTGGTATGGGACAAGACATCAATGAGATTCCACGTCAAGATGTGGCTCAAACCTTGATTTCTGTACTTCATAATGACAACACGATTAAACAAGAATTTGAAGTTCTAGCTGGCAATACAGCCGTCGAAGAAGCTATTAGTAATTTAAAATAAATAGATGTTTAAAAAAATTAAACCAAAGACCCCAAAAGCTTTTTATGTTAGCTTTTGGGGTCTTTTTATGCAGTGAGATACAATAAACTATACATTGTTTAATGATTAAGGTTTCTTAGTAAACCGTTTGACTTCAGTCCTAAATTTACCTTGCAAACGTTGAAAAGCCAAAAATTGTTGACGAGACCGTTCAATTCTTTTGTATCTCTTGCGGTTTTTCTTATAAAATTGTTGGTGATAGTTTTCTGCCGGCCAAAATACGCTTGCAGGTTCAATTAATGTAACGATTGGATGCTTGTATTTGCCGGATTCTACTAAACACTGTTTTGATTTTTCAGCAATCTGTCGTTGCCTCTCATTTCGAACAAAAATAATCGGACGATACTGATTGCCCCGATCTTGAAATTGACCAAACTCATCTGTGGGATCGGTCAACTGCCAATAAAGCTCTACTAAATCTTCATACTGTATGATTCTTGTATCAAAAATAATTTCAACGGCTTCTACATGCCCGGTATATTGACCGCTCACTTGATCATAAGTGGGGCAGTCAATATGTCCACCAGTGTACCCAGATAAGACGGAAACGATCCCATCAAGAGTTTCAAAAGGCTCTACCATACACCAGAAACAGCCGCCTGCAAATATAGCGGAATCTTGATAAGCCAGTTCATCAGTGGAGTGTTTCGTAAAATCAAATTGAGTATTGGCAGCAGCATTACCGGTAATCTTATTATAAAAATCTGTCACATCAGCAGTTAAGTTATTTCTTAAAGCAAGCGGACGTAAATCAGCTTCAAGTTTTGAAAGCTGATCTTCAAAATTAGCACCGTCTTCTATAGCTTTTTTGGTTGCCAATAATAATGACCGTTCCCATTCCCGAGTTGCTGGATTGAGTATGAGATTATATAGATTTTCGAGTGTCTCTTCATGATTATTGTTCATCTTGAAGACCATCCTTACGTATGATTTTTTAGTGAAAAGCTTCTGAATTAAACTAGTTAAAAATGAATCTTCTTACTTCATTATACATTAGCAAGTATGGCACAAGTACTTTTAAAACTCGCAAGGAATAAAATAGAAAATCGTACCCTGGATGAGTTTTTCAATACTCACTTAGGGTACGATTTACTTATTAAAACAAGTTTTTTATTTTTTCAATGTTTTTGATCATAACTGAAGTGGTTCCATCTGGGTTATTAATAAACTCGACAACTTCTGGATCTTTATAGAGATCTATAGGGATACTGATTTCGATACCGTTATCTAAACGGAATTTTTGCTTCGAATATTTCGGGCCAGCTACGGCTACTTCAGCAGGAGCGCGATCTACGTATCCCATTTCAGTTATTTCTTCAAAGAACTTTTCTTTTTTCGCATGATTATCCCCGTAAAGGGTCTCGGCAATCACTTGGTTATCAATGACGTTTTCTTCAGTCATACTATGAACAAGCGCTTCTTTCGTATCGGCCAACACTTGGAACTCTTCATCATTAAAAGCTTTACTTGTTTTTTGAACAGCTTTTTTTATGATCGAGATGTTTTCTTTCAGACTTGGCTGAGGTTTATCTTCTAAAAACAATTCTGTAAAATAATAAACTTTCTCTGCTAATTCAGCAATCATATGTTTTTTCTCGATAATGTGATATTCCATGGTGTTTAAATTCAGCACCATTCCTTCTTGAATCGCTTGGCGAGCACTCGGTAAAATGGAGCGATTAACAATCAACTGATTCGTTAGTATTTCCTCTTCATAAGAGACATAATGGGTGATGCTGTCAGAATAATTTAACTTGAAAAGTCCTAAATGAGGCACTTCGTCCAAGGTGAAGAAGACAAATAATAAATCAGCTGGCGGTATTTCTGGATTGATTTTTGTAATGGAAAAGAATTTATCGCTCAACGTTTTTGTCATCTCAATAAAATCTTCTTGAATAGTAGAAAAAGTTTGGCTTAAAGGGTTATCTTCTGTTAATATCCCGGTTTTCATATTGTCTGAATCTTCTACTTTTTCAATCATGGCTTGAAGATAATCCATTGTAAATTTCTCCGTCAAATCTAATCCAGCAAAAGAAAAAATCGGTTCGTTGCTGTTCAAGTCAAAAATGTGTAAAATGGCTTCTTTTATATAAATCATTTTGTTCCCTCCGTTTTCAGTCACGCTTAGTAGTATCTCACAAATGTGACATTCGCAAAAGAGATTTTTCGAGAAACGGGATAGTAAAAACACAGATGGCTAAAAAAACTTTCTTCTCCAAAGTCCAGAACGTTCTTTTTCCTTGATGAGACCTAGAAGAGTCTTAATTGTGTTAAAATGAAATCGAATTCAATAAGAGGAGGAAGCAAAAATGACATTTCAATTGAGCGTGACAGAATTAGCAAATATGGTGGACCATACATTGTTGAAAGCAGATGCACAGAAAGCCGGATTTGAAAAATTGTGTCAAGAAGCTGATGAATATGGGTTTAAAATGGTGGCGATCAATTCCGCACCGGTTGCTCTTTGTAGTGAATTATTAAAAGAAAGTCCCGTTCATGTCGGAGCGGCCATTGGTTTTCCGCTGGGGCAGACTACAATTGCTGCTAAGGTTTTTGAAGTCGCGGATGCGATCAAAAATGGTGCTGATGAAATTGATTATGTAATCAATATCGGCGAGTTAAAAGAAGGAAACTTAGCGTATATAGAACAGGAAATGAAAAAAATCGTAGCTGCCTGTCAAGCGAATAACGTGTTAAGCAAAGTGATTTTAGAAAATTGTTATTTGACAAATGAAGAAAAAATTGCTGTTTGTGAAATTGCTAAAAGAGTTAAACCTGATTTTGTAAAAACGTCAACAGGGTTTGGCACTGGCGGAGCAACGATTGCAGATGTAAAACTAATGAAAGAGACAGTAGGAGCAGAGGTCAAGATAAAAGCAGCAGGAGGCATACGTGATTTTGCAACGGCTAAAGCAATGGTAGAAGCTGGTGCTGAGCGATTAGGAACTAGCTCAGGGATTAAAATTATTAACGAGTATAAATCGTTCGTCAAGGAAGCCTAATTTATGATAATGCAAAAAGTGATGACCAAATCAAACCTAATGTTTTCATCTGATGGGTTCCTTAGTTCGTATATAAAGATATATTATTTTATATTCGCGGTTAGATAGTAAATGATAATTAATTGATATAGGTTCATTTTAGAAAGGAGTTGTTAAAGTTGGTACAAACATTGACTAAGTTGAAGGATCAAACGAACTTTACAAATACGGAGATGAGGATTGCCGATTATATCATCCAAAACATCACTAAGATTCCTACGATATACATTGAGGATCTAGCAAAATTAACGTATACTTCTCACTCGACGATTATCCGTCTCTGTAAAAAAATGGGATACGATGGATTTAGAAGTTTTAAGGACGCTATTTCAGGTGTAGTTTATAGTCAATTGCATTTACCTAGTGAAGTAGATGCTAATTTTCCTTTTAAACAAGAAGATTTAACCATGGATATAGCTAAGAATATGGCAAATTTAACGATTGATACAATAAAAAAGACTTTAAATCAATTAGATGAAGATTTACTACAATCAGTGGCAGAAATTCTTTTCAAATCTAAGCATATTTTTCTGTTTTCTCGTGGTGATTCACAAGTACGAGCGAGAAGTTTTCAAAATAAATTAGTAAAGATTAATAGATTTGCTATTATTTCTGAAGAATATGCAGATGAGGCATGGAATGCTTCTAACCTTACTCCAAAAGATTGTGCTTTATTTCTGTCTTATAGTGGAACTAGTCCGCAATACAAGCGTATGTTACAACATTTTTCTAACAAAAAGATCCCAACTATTTTGATAACAGGGAATACAGAATCTGATTTGATTAAATTAACTACCAAAACGATAGTGGTAGTCCAGGAAGAATATGATTTTGTAAAGGTTGGGACTTTTGCATCACAAGTTGCCTTTCAATATGTATTAGACACGTTGTATTCTATTTTATATGCAAAAGAATACAGCAGTAATTTGGAAAAATTAAAAGAAAAACAGTCACTCATTCAAAATGGAATTTTGTCAGAAGAACTATGACCCATCCATATATTGAAAAAGCATCTGTTTTTCACTTTAAAAATTTAGCCTAATGATATACCAGCAGAATCTAATCCTTTATCTACAATAGACATAACCATTTCACTGTGATCAAGGTGGTTTGTCATCGTTTCAACGTCAGATTCTCTTATGATTCTTTCAAATTCAGTAAATTCCTCATACATCCGATGCGTATGCACTTTAAAATCAACGATTTCGCTCTTATTTTGATTGTCTATTATAGTAAACCTATCGATAGTACTTGTCGGTCCGTCAATAATGATAGCTCCTTTATCGCCTTGGATAATGGTTCGTATCGGAGCTGTAGAATCTTTAGCACCTATGCAGACTACTTTTTTATCCCCATAATCCAAGCTTAGGATGCCAGAAGTATCAATTCCGTTTTCAACATTTGCCAAGTAACTGACTTTTTGGGGCTTTCCAAAAATACCCGTTACAAAATGGATATTATAAATATTAATATCCATTAAAGCTCCACCACCCATTTTAGGATTGAAAGCTGGTAATATATCTCCTTGTTTGAAGGCATCATACCTTGATGAGTATTGTGAATAATTGCATTCAATAATTTTAATAGCTCCAATAGTCTTTATAGCTTCTTTTATTTTTTTGTAATTGGTTAAATATTGATTGGTTATAGCTTCTAACAACATGACATTGTTTGCTGAAGCTAATTCTCTTAGTTCTTTCATTTCGGATAAGTTTAAGGTAAAAGGTTTTTCACATATAACATTTTTTTTATTAAGGATGGCTTGTTTAGCAAAAGAAAAATGCAAATGATTGGGCAATGCAATATAAACAGTATCGATAGCCTTACTTTTTAAACAATCTTCATAATTAGTTAAGACTTGACGAATGCCATAGTTGTTTTTTAAAAGCCTCATTTTATCCATGCTTCTATCCGTTCCTACAATTGCCTCTAATTGAATCCCTGGAACATCACAGACCATAGTTAAAAAATCATTCACGATCATGCCAGAACCTATAATGGCTAGTTTCATTGTAAACCTTCTTTCTTAGTTGAATGATCCTTGTTTTTCTAACGAATAGATAAATTAATATTTAATACTTTGAATACCTTCTTCAAGTATCTCTAGTTGACGAATCGTTTCTTCATCTTTCACGGACTTATCTTTTCCATTGATAATAGACTCATACAATCCTTCATAAACACGACTGTAATCCCCAATTTCTGAAATGACTTTTTCTTCATGATAAAGGCCATCAGTATCTATATAAGTCACAGTACCGTAATGATTTGGGGTATCTATCCCGAAATCGGCATTAGTTGGCATATAGAACAATTTTAGGTGTTCTTCTTGTCTATCTTTCTCTTGCTTGATAAACATGCCCTTCTTACCATATAGAACAAAACTTGGTCGTGGTTTTATTCTGAAGTAACTTGATTTAACAGAAACCTTTATTTTTGAATAGTAAAAGTCCAAGTCAAAATAATCATTCATTCGATTAGGACCCAATAATTGTCTTACATCATAATGAATGGAGTCTGGATCTCCAAAATAGGAAAGAACTTGATCGATTGTATGGCACCCATGTCCATACAAATAGCTTGAAGATGCTGAAAATTCTGTGCTGTTTTCTGGAACTTCTGGTCTGAAATAATCATAATGCATTTCTACTTCTAGCAATTCACCTATAACGCCGCTTTCGATAATTTTTTGTGCGGTCAGAAAATCTGAATCGTAGCGTCTGTTTTGGTAACATTGAACGAGTAAATTTTTTGATTTTGCTAACTCAAATAGTTCTTTTGCTTCTTCAGCAGTTTCGGTAAAAGGTTTTTCAACTAGTGTGTTTTTCCCGTTCTCTAGTGATAATTTTGCAAATTCAAAATGTAATGAACTAGGAAGGCAAATTGCAACCAATTGAATTTCTGGATCATTCCAAATGTCTTCTAAATTCGTTGTGTAGTGGACTCCAGGAACCTTATCCCATGAACTATTTTCATGACGAGAATAGATAGTCTTCACTTTAATGTTCCCTGTTTTTAATGAAAAAGGTAAATGATAACGATTCGTACTTTTCCCATTACCGATATAAGCTATTGTTAACATAAAAAAACCTCCTATAGTATCTGATAATTAGATTATATATGAAAATGATTGAAATAAACCGTTACTCATCCATTCAGGTTCCCAAGTTCTTGTTTCTTCCAAATAAAGTAATATAACCTGAACATTATGTTCAGAGATAACTTTCACGTTTTTTACAGGTTTATTTTATTTAACATTAGGGGTTGACACATAAAGATTATTCTTTGCCTTTCTAGTATTCTAAATACCAGAGAATCAATGTGCAGCGCTAAAGAACCGATGGGAATGTATTTTAGTGCTGTTGAAAATATGGTATATTTTAAAAAACGAATAAAGAAAGGAAAGCCTATGCTGACAAAAGAAGCCGCTCAACACGTTATCTATGAAATTATGAAACTTTATCCTAACGCTGTCCCAATGATGCACTATCAAAACCCATTTCAATTGTTGATGGTCGTTATCTTAAGTGCGCAGGCAACAGATGTGTCAGTCGCTAAAGTGAAAGACAAGTTATTCGAACGCTATCCCAATCCTCAAGCTGTTAGCGAATCTTCACCGGAAGAAATTGAATCATACATAAAAACAGTCGGACTTTACCGGAACAAAGCAAAGTATATCTATAAAAGCAGTTGTCAATTACTTGAAAAATTTGATGGAAAAGTTCCAAATACACGCAAGGAACTGCAATCATTAACTGGAATTGGACCTAAATCAGCTAATATATTATTGAATGTCGCCTTTAGCCAAGATGCTTTTGCAGTGGACACACATGTCGCACGAGTTTGTAAGCATCACAAAATAGTAGAAGAAAATGCCACGCCCAAACAAATTGAAGAACGCGTGACAGAAATTATCCCAGCAAAATACTGGGGAAGAGCACACCAGTCCATGATCTCACTCGGAAGAGAAATATGCACACCCAGAAATAAGAAGTGCCATGAGTATCCACAGTTGTATAAGGATTTAGAAGAAGAACCAACTGATACTGTCTAGATTTAGATACGGTTATTAAGCAGAAAGCAAAAAGAATCTGATCAAGCTGGGAAACTAAAGTATTAGAAGTTTTATTAACCAGGATATAAAAACAGTTGTTTTTAAAAAAAGCAGATAAACGTTTAATTAACAGACTAATCTATTTGTTATTCTTGATCATGCTACCTATAATGAAAATAGAAGACAACTACAAATAATGTATAAAGTTCAGTATTTGAAAGGGGAATAATGATGGGATTATTAGTAGACGGCAAGTGGCATGATCAATGGTATGACACTGAAGGCAGCGGAGGACGATTTATTCGTCAAGAGTCACAGTTCCGGAACTGGATCACACCAGATGGAAGTGCAGGACCAAGCGGTGAAGGCGGGTTTAAAGCTGAACCTGGACGTTATCATTTATACGTAGCATTAGCCTGTCCTTGGGCAAACCGTGCGCTGATCATGCGTAAATTAAAAGGATTAGAAGAGATGATTTCAGTCTCTGTTGTGAATCCTTTAATGGCAGAAAACGGCTGGACATTTGAACCAGAAGAAGGTGTGATTCCTGATCCGGTGATTGATGCAAACTATCTTTATGAAGTTTATACGCATGTCGAACCTGAGTATAGCGGGCGCGTGACCGTGCCTGTTTTATACGATTTGAAACAAAATGAAATCGTAAACAATGAATCTGCTGAAATTATGCGCATCTTAAATTCGGCTTTTGATGAAGTCGGCGCAAAAGCAGGCGATTATTATCCTGAAGAGTTGCGTTCAGAGATCGATACGATCAATGAGAAAGTGTATGATTCTGTCAATAATGGGGTATACAAAGCAGGATTTGCAACGAAGCAAGAGGTTTACCAAGAAGAAGTCACTAAACTATTTGATGCTCTTGATGAACTAGAAGAACGGTTAGGGGAGAACCGCTATCTAATAGGCGACCAAATAACCGAAGCTGATTGGAGATTGTTTACGACGTTGATCCGTTTTGATAGTGTCTATTACGGTCATTTCAAATGCAATATCAAACGAATAACGGACTACAAAAATCTTTGGCGCTACACAAGAGAGTTATACAATTGGCCGGGTATAGCGGAGACGGTGAACTTTAAGCACATCAAAGAACATTATTACCGCAGCCATAAAAACATTAATCCGACGAGTATCGTTCCAGTAGGACCAGAATTGGATTTTAGTTTGAATTGATTGAATAGAATCAAAGAAACCGTTCAGCAAAAGGAGCTTATCTAAATGAGTCTAAATTATCAAGAGATTGAAAAAGTGGTCAATGCAGAAAAAAATGCTGGTGAATTTGCGCAATTAATGCACGAATTAAAAAAATTAGGTGTTAAACGCTATGATTACTTAGTAGCTGAAGGAATCTATCGCTATTTTGATGAGGATAATTCTGTTGACTTAAAATTGAATGGGATCCCAAAAGAAGTTTTTGAACAAAGTAATCCTGAAGCCATCAAATCGGCTGTCAAAAGAGCTCAATCAGGAGAGTTTGATTTTGAAAAATTTTGCGAGTTAGCTGGAGAAGCTGGCGTTCCAGTTTGGACAAGCGATTTAGTATCGAAACAAGTCACTTATTACAGCACTGATCATCAGGTATTACTAGTAGAGCCGATTCCTGGACTATGAGGCAATCAAGTAGTAATAACATAGAACCTACAGTTTTGTAGAAATTCTATTTTTAGTTGTGCTTTTTCAACTAAAGCAATCAATTTATTGATACATTTGAAAGTAACTGTTTGGAATATATAGCATAAAAAGAGAACCGCTTATATGCGGTTCTCTTTTTATGCTTGAAAAATAACGGTCTTAACTCGCTGGAATCCGCATCTTAATACTGATATAGACTAGGAAAATCCGGGAAACTTTTAATATAATTCTGCCCCATTTTTCATTGTTATTCCTTCATGGAAAGTGTTTGTAGAACGGACTGTGCCTAGCAGCCAAAACGAATGAAGCATACAATTGGAAACTTTGTTGTAAAAGCGTTACCATAAAAATAGATACAAATAAAGAAGGAGGAAATATTGATGTCGATAAAAGTAGCGATTAATGGATTTGGACGTATTGGACGTTTGGCATTGCGTCGGATGTTGGAAAAGGACACAGACTTAGAGGTTGTCGCAATCAATGACTTGACGAATAATGACGACTTGGTTTATTTGCTAAAATACGATACGGCACAAGGCCGGTTCCCGTATGATGTAGAAGTTGGGAACGATGCGATTGTGGTAGATGGGAAAAAAATCAAATCGTTTGAAGAAAAAGATGCTAGTCAGTTACCATGGGGCGATTTAGGCATCGACATTGTCTTGGAATGTACTGGTTTTTATACTTCAGCGAAAAAATCACAAGCCCATTTGGATGCAGGTGCAAAACGTGTCTTAATCTCTGCACCGGTAAAAGCTGCGGGAGCGGAAGTAGACAATACTAAAACAATCGTTTATGGTGTGAATCATGATTCGCTTGATGAAAATGACAAAATCGTCTCTGCAGCATCGTGCACCACGAACTGTTTAGCACCAATGGCAAATGTATTGAACAACAAGTATGGAATCGACAGTGCTTTAATGTCAACAATTCATGCGTATACTGCATCGCAAGCATTGCAAGATTCCCCAGGTGGACGTAAAAACCGTGCAGGGGCACAAAATGCTATACCGGCTTCAACAGGTGCTGCCAAAGCGGTAGGGAAAGTTATTCCTGAATTAGATGGAAAAATTGACGGAACGGCTGTCAGAATTCCGACTATTACGGGATCAATGACAGAACTATACTCTGTTTTGAATAAAGAAGTAACAGTGGAAGAAGTAAACGCGGCAATGAAAGAAGCTTCAAACGATGCGTTTCTTTATACTGAAGACGAAATCGTATCTTCAGACGTTATCGGAGTACCTGCTGGCTCAATTTTTGATGCCACTCAAACAAAAGTAATCGAAGGCACTAAGGGACAATTAGTCAAAACGGTTGCTTGGTACGATAACGAGTATGGCTTTGTGTCTAACATGGTAGGTACTTTAGAACATTTTGCTGCTATTTAAACAACAGGCTAATTAACGGGGAGCAGAAAGCTTCCCGTTTTTTTGTGTTTCAAAACGTTAATATTATACATACCAATGCTTAAAGGCACTTTTAAATTTTAAAGAGTGCCATTTTATATTGATTCTATTTTCCACGAAACGTTCATATTGAAATCAAAAAGTATGTACAAATCCTCAGTTTTGGAAGCACCAAACTCAACTTAGAATAGCAATTGCCCAGTGTGAATTCATTCTATTCTTCATAATTGATTGTCAAAAAAAGGACTGTTTATTTGGCAGCTCTTTCTTTGTGTAAATCCATGTTTACTGAATCTTTACGTGTTATTGATCAACACTAAACATTCGTCCTCTACAGTAAGAGTATAGGCTCATTTGATTGAGGGCTTATAAATATATCTTGATTTGGGAGGAAAAGAATTGCATATAAAAAAAAAGTTAATAGATTTTCTGTTCCAAGTATAGCTGCCGTGGTTTTGTTGGTACCGTTTGTGTTAGCCGGCTGCCAAACAAACGCAGCACCAAGCACTTCAGAAACGGCTTCTTCAGTGGTTAGTTCTTCAGGAAATGAGATAGAGTTATTAGAGAGTAAGCCAAAGGTGGCTGAAGTTGAAGCAAACAATGTACCTAACCGTATCATTACGACACTCAATGGAGATACTCAAACTCAAATGGGCTTTAATTGGTATACAACGGATAAATTTGACGATGCCAAAGCGTGGGTAAGTACGTCAGAAGATTTAAGCGATCCATTAATTTTTGAACCAGAAGCTGTCGAAGTGACGAATCAATACGCAGAAAGAACAGAAGACGGTTTTTATATTTATGCAGATTTGGAAATGGATGAAGAAGGAAATCCTGTGGAAGGAGAAAACAGCGAACCCGTTGTGAATGGCTACTACACAGATGAAGGCAAAAGCGGACCGGAATGGACAAGCGGAGATGCAGTCGGTTCGTTAGATTTGGTTGACGTGACAGAATACTCTTATAAGACCTTAGCAACGGATTTAGAGCCGAGCACCACTTACTACTACCAAGTTGGAAGCGAAACGGGCGAAAAGAGCGAGGTGGGAACATTCAATACCTCAGGTGAATCAGGCGATGAATTTACTTTCGTACAATACACCGATACTCAAAATGCTTATTGGAATGAAAATGTCCTCAATGAAGCGGCTTACGGTGCAGATACCATTAAACAAGCTTTGGAAATTGCTGATGCCGATTTTGTGCTGCACACAGGGGATGTCGTGGAAACAGCCGAAGTAGAAGATGAATGGATCGATATATTTTCTCAATCTGAAGAATCTTGGTTGCAGCAGCCGTTAGTCGTTGCCCCAGGAAACCATGATGAATATGCGTTAAAGTATGGCGACTCTCAATTAACTGAGAAATTTAATGAACATGTCAATGTGCCGGTAACAAATGATAAAGTCGATGGCGGATCTTATTACTCGCTTGATTACAATGGCGTACATATCGTAGTCGCTAATACGAACGACAATAAAGTATCTGAAGACAATCCAGAAGGCAAGGCTTTAGGCGAAGAACAATTAGCATGGATCGAAGCAGATATCAAACAAGCTCGTGAAAATGGTGCTGAATGGGTTGTGTTAACTTACCATAAACCGTTGTACTCTAAATCTTATCATTCGCTTCAAGACGAAGATGTTCAAAAAGTCAGAGAAGAATTTATGCAAATGATTGATGAATTAGATGTTGACCTGGCTTTACAAGGACACGATCATGTCATCTCTAGAACGAAGTCTCTGAACTTTGTACCGACAGATGAAAATTTCTCCAATGCTACAATCGACCAGTCAGAAGTTGTTATTGGAGAAGACAATGTCGAATACTACAAGAACCCGTCTGGGACAGTATTTGTATTACCGAACACAGGAGGGACAAAAGCCTATGATGATCTTTACAGCAAATCACTGGAACATGTTCATGAGGTAAGACCGGATTTAGATTGGATGACTCAAGAAGATTTAGATTACTACAACAACCTTTTTGCTTTCGGCGGACAACCGCAAAAAGATGGTGTATTTGCAAATTCGCATTCCAACAATCGGGACTCCACTGTTCAAAACTTTGCCGTTTATAATGTAAATGGAGACGAACTGACAGTAGAAATTTACCAAGTATTTGGCGAGCTGCTGGAAGGCGAAGAACGTGCAGTTGAAAAAGTACATGAATTTGGAATTGTGAAAGAGTAAAAGTACGTAGGTAGAACATAATTTATCAAAAGGGAGAGGACTGCTTATACGGCACCTCTCTTTTTTGTTGTATTTGCAACAAAGTTTTTATACAATAAGAGTGTCAATGATGAAATGAGGGAACGAGATGATAAATATTCTTCGTGATATTGGTGTCATTGCGAGATCGTTAGATTCGATCGCCAATATAGAGTTTAAAGAGTTAAATCTTACAAGAGGACAGTACCTTTATTTGGTAAGAATTAAGGAGAACCCGGGAATTATACCGGATAATTTAAGCGAAATGATAAAAATTGATCGAACCACTGCGTCAAGAGCCATTCGAAAACTTGAGGAACGCGGGTTTATTGAGAAGAGATCCGATTCAGCAAACAAAAAGATAAAAAGATTATTTACTACCAAAAAAGGCGATGAGTTAGCTGATTTTATAATCAAAGAGAATGAATACTCGAATGAAGTTGCTTTAAAGGGTTTGACGGATGAGGAAATCGAGACTTTTTCTCAACTTTTAAGCAAAATCAAACTCAATACTGAACGAGATTGGGGCTTTGTAAAAAAAGGAAATAAAAGGACTTACTGAAGGAGCTGTTAAATTTGGAATTTAAAAAAGGCACATTAGCTGATGTAATGCTGCTTCAGCAAATCAGTATTGAAACATTTACAGATACTTTTAAAGAACAAAATACCGAGGAAGATCTAAAACAGTATTTAGAGAAAGCTTATACTGTTGATCAGCTCAAAAAAGAATTAGCTAATGAGAAATCTTCTTTTTTCTTTTTACAAGATAATGAAGAAACAGTAGGTTATTTAAAAGTAAACGTAGAGGATGCCCAAACAGAGGATATTGCTGAAAGTGCTATGGAAATCGAACGAATTTACATTCGCAGTCATTATAAAAGAAAGGGTTATGGGAAATTCTTGATAGAACAAGCTGAAAGGTTTGCTCAAAAAGCAAACAAAAAGGCTATTTGGTTAGGTGTTTGGGAGGAAAATACAGCAGCTCTAGCCTTTTACAAAGATAGAGGATTTGTTCAGACGAGCTCACACTCCTTTTTCATGGGAGATGACGAACAAACAGATCTCATCATGACAAAACAATTGGTTTAATGGTGAAAGGAATCAAGAATTAACAGGTTGATGAAATAAAGGATAAAAGAAGTACCAACCTATTAACTGTCTAGAGCGATTATAAAAATAGGGGGAAAAGCGATGCGCGATTACCATACAGCAAAGAATGGCGAATAAAAAAATGGATGACTTAAGGGAGTTTTGTTTAGATGGTTTATGCGGATTATCATGTCCATAGCGATTACAGTGACGATTCCTGGTATTTAATGGAAGATGTCGTAAAAGATGCTATTCAGTTAGGTTTAGAGGAAATTTGTTTTACTGATCATGTAGATTATGGGGTCAAACCCGATTGGAAACCAGAGGAAGAGTTTCAAGCAGGTGAGAATAAAGACGTTAAAAATGTTCATTACGAACTTTATTTTTCGGAGCTAGAGAAACTTTCTAAGAAATATGAAAAAAACATAACCATTAAAAAAGGCCTAGAGTTCGGTATGCAAATCCATACAATTCCGCAGTTTGAGAAACTCTATCAGTCTCAAGACTTTGACTTTATTTTGTTATCAGTCCATCAAATTGAAAATAAAGAATTTTGGACAGGAGAATTTCAAAAAGGGCACACACATCGGGAAAGTTACGATAGGTATTACGATGAGATGTATCAATTAGTCACTTCTTATAAAGAGTATAGCGTGTTGGCACATATGGATTTGGTGAGACGTTACCTAGATAAAGAAGTTGATATGTTTGAGTATAGTAAAGATAAAATAGTGAAAATATTAAAAAAAGTGATAGAAGACAATAAAGGAATAGAAATAAACACATCCTCAGTTCGGTATGGAATCAACGGTTTGACGCCTTCTATAGAAATCTTAAAATTGTATCATGAGCTTGGAGGTAAGATCATTACGATTGGCAGCGATAGTCATAAACCAGAACATTTAGGGTTTCACATCAAAGAATCCAAGAAAATTTTAAAAGATATTGGTTATACTCATTTTTGTACT
The DNA here is from genome assembly GCF_001483965.1 of Carnobacterium sp. CP1. Taxonomy (NCBI): domain Bacteria; kingdom Bacillati; phylum Bacillota; class Bacilli; order Lactobacillales; family Carnobacteriaceae; genus Carnobacterium; species Carnobacterium antarcticum. Next base: position 1,649,371 of record NZ_CP010796.1, on the reverse strand, counting down.
TTTGATAAAATGAAACCTATCTTTCACAAACTATAGAATTTTTGGTATTGTGTTGATTCTCTATTTGTAAAATAGATAGTGAAAAAATGTAGAAGATAGATACTCAATTCCTTTTACGTACCTTAAGTTGGTTGAATTTCTATCGATAAGGCAGGCAAATCCATTTTGCATACCTTAAGTAGGATAAAATTTCTCCCTTAAGGCACGCAAATCAATTTTGCATGCCCTAAAGGAGAAAAAGACTATCATTTAAGTCACGCAAACTTTTTTTGAATAAAATAATGTCTTTAACCTCCTACTTATTTTGGCTAAATCGGTAGGATTCTTCCATATATAATAAAAAATGACACCTTCCTCTTTTTTATACAGGAGAAAGGTGTCATGTTTATTTGTTTATTTTTTTTTAACGAGTAAGTTGAAAGCGAAATTTTAGTTTACGCTTCTTTTGTATAAGCTAGTGTTTTATTCAAGAAGAATGGAGTATAGAAAGCTACAGTATCGCTTAAAGGTAAAATATCATCAGAAAGATCAATGTTGATTACATTTTTGATGTAGTTTCTTCTATCTTCAATACGTTTCCAAACATCTGGATACTGCTGTTTTAACTCGTCTCTCAAAGCTTTATCGGCTATAGCGATTGGTTCTTCAGCGCTTGCACCTGAGTAGCCTGGCACACTTGGAATGATATCCACTTGGAACAGTTGTCCGCTTTTAACTACAGCTTTAGATCCTGGGTAGAATGGAGAAGACATCCACTCGTCATCTCCTGTGTAGTGTCCAGGGTTTAGGGTCCAGCCATAAACGTCAGAAGGGAATACTTTCTCGATCATAGAGTAAAATTCATCGCCAGAAATACCAATGCTGATATTTTCTAACCAAGTTGCATAGGCTGTGAAGTAAGGTTTGCCCAATTTATCCAAATAATCTTTTTGATTCTCTGGCAGTTCTTCTTGAGAAGAAACTACAAATCCAGCACGACTGCTCAAACCGCCTTTGTAGCCTACAGTTATGGAGTAGTTGTCGGACAATTGGGCTTCTTTATCTCTTGGATAAAGAGTCGCATTAGTGAACCGTTGTCCGGCAGCACTAATGGTCGTGACAGTATTTGGTTGTCCATCTTGTGCAAGCAAAGCGCCAATTTCTTTTTCGGTTTTGCCAGCTTCAATTGCTTGTATCGCATTAAACATGCCGATACCTGCTAGAGAAGCACCGTATTCAAAATGAGCAATTTCATTGGCATTATGCGTTGTACGCAAGCCGCCTTCAGGAGAGCTCAAAGAAAACGTGAAGTTCTTTAACTGGCTTCTGTTCGAAACATAGTTTAACAAGCTGTCTATGATATAAAATGGCAAATCAAATAAATCTGCATTATCGTAACTGCTAGAAGTAAAAAGTTTCCAGCCAATGATACCAATTTGAGCATCTGGTTTAATTTGGCTTTCTTCAAAATGATCTTCCAACGTTTTTTCGCCATCCATCGGTTGGTTTGGAAGAGAGAAGAAAGGAACATGGATTGGTTTAGCATCCACTCTAGAATGTTCCGCCAACTTCAGATTTTCATTTCCTAATAATAAATAACTGTCTCCATTAGCATGAATGACTAAGCAAGCTTCTTCGAACCGTGGGATAAAGCCAGTAAAATATTCAAAGTTGGCTCCGTGTTCACGATCGGCATAGATGATCGCCGTATCCATTGAATAGGTTTTCATTTGTTTTAGAAAGTTTTCTTTTCTAGCAGCCATTGTTTCGTCCGTTAATATGACGGATTGCGGGTTAGAGTGTATAGTAGGCAGCGTTACAGTGTTTAAATTAATGTTCATTTTTAATTTCCTCTTTTCTAACAGATTTTATATTGGTTAATTGGTTTATTTCTTTAAATACAGGTTGTTCACTTTCCAAGTCCGTTACGATCATATCAAAGTCGGTAATTTCCCCTACTTTATGGAGATAAGACAAACCAAATTTCTTGTGATCGGCTACGAGCACATTTTTTCTAGATTGTTTCATAATATTCTTTTTGGTAAAAGCATCTTCTCCATTTGGCAGTGTAATCCCTGAGTTAACAGTAATGCCTTCTGTGCCTATAAAGGCAATATCAAAATTGAAATTTTTGACAAAATCAGATGTTTCTAAACCTAAAAAGCCTTTTGAAAGATCTCGATACTTTCCAGGAACACAATGCAGCTGAATGTCCTCAAATTTAGCTAAAGAATTCATAACCAATAATGAATTGGTATAAAACTGACAATTTTCGATATTGAATAATTCTCTGGCAACGGCTAACGTGGTTGTTCCGGTCTCAATAAAAACAGAGCTTCCAGGTTTGACTAAGGTTCGGCAAAATTTGGCAATCATTTTTTTCTCATAAATACTGACTTCTTCTTTGATCGATATTGGGTTTTCAAGTGAGGCATCTTCTCGGTAGATAGCACCTCCATGGACCAATTGGATTTCTTCCCATTTGGCGAGCTCTTTTAAATCTCGATTGATCGTCATCATAGAGACGCTTAGTTCATCAGCTAGTTCTTTTGTAGTAACCTCACCATTGATTTTTACTAAATCGAGGATAAGTTCTTGTCTTTTCGTTTGATTCAATTGAAACACCTCCTTAACTTATCTACTGGTGTTGGTTTCTTCTCATTCATTGTAACATTTAACGGAATAAAAGCAACACATAATAACATATTGTTAGTTTAGTGTTATTTTAAATTTATTTCAAAAAGATGTTTTGACTAAATTATCATTAAATGATAAGATGAAATTTAATTAAGGATAATAAGAGTCTTTAATATCTTTAATAAGGAGGGAAACCATGAAATACTCAAAAGCTACTGATAATGCATTGCACACAATGGTGTATTTAATGACTTTGCCTGAAGGAGATATGATAGGGGTTCAGAGCCTAGCGGAAACACAAAGACTTTCGCCAACCTATTTGTCAAAGATATTAACGAAACTTGCTAAAGCTGGATTAGTAGAATCGACACGGGGAGTTAAGGGAGGATATCGAGTCTCTAAACCAAAAGATAACATCACATTTTTAGATGTCATAAAAGCAATTGAAGGAGACTCTAGTTTGTTCAGTTGTTCTATAAACCATAATCAAGGCTGCATGATTGAGGATGTCATGATAAAAGCAGAACAAAATATGAAAGACGAACTTGAGCATAACTATCTCATTGATATCGTCTCTAAAATGGAAGAAAAGCATATGCATAAAAACAAATAAAATGAAGAACAAGGGACTGTTGGCAGTTTTATCTACGGTGCCAAACAGTTAAATTGAAAAGGAGAATGAATATGAAAAACTATGACCACTCACATCATAAGGGTAATTTTGAAAAGAAAGTCGCGTCTCTAGACAATGCAAAAAGAAGAGAGGAATTCCCGCCAGAACAGTTGCTGAAACAATTTCCAATCAACGCTAACGACACTATTTTAGATATAGGGGCAGGAACGGGATTTTTAACGATACCGGCTGCTAAAGCAACTGATGGTCTGGTCTATGCTCTTGATATAGATCCTAAAATGTTGCAGATCATCCGTTCTAAGGCTGATGAAGAAGGACTTAAAAATATACGAACCATTAAAGAAGAAATGAAAGATTTGCCTTTATCAGCCAATTCAATGGATATTGTTTTAGCTTCGTTAGTCCTGCATGAGATAAATCCTTTACCTGAGATATTACAGTTCATCAACCAAGTCCTTAAAACAAAGGGCACATTTGTATGTGTGGAATTAGAAAAAGAGGAAAATTCAAGTCAGCATCACCCAAGAATAGCTTCAACTGAAATGGAACAACAGCTAAACCGAGCAGGGTTTGAAGTAACCAAGAAATATCATCCGACAGATGCTATTTACGTTATCATTGCTCAAAAGAAAGACTAAGTTGAGACGCTTAATTTTATCTCAAAAATAATATTGATCATGTAAGAGAAAAGCAATGTATTTTTATAAAATTACTTTGAAAAGGTAAGTAGATTTATCTATCTATTTATTTTTTTTTTTGCTAACATAGTTACTTATAGTAACTATGTTAGGTAACTTAATTCGGAAGGAGAGGGAAACAATGGATCATCAACTATCGGAAGAATATATTGATGCCTGTATGTGTGCAAAACAAACGATACAGTTTTTGCCTGAGCCGCCTCTTGAAGTACAAAAGAGGCATATTTATATCATCAAAACATTGTATAACTTGTCAATAAAGTTGGATGAAGTACGCATCAGTGACATTGCTGAGACAATTGGGGTAACGTTGCCGAGTATTACTAAGAATATCACAACGTTAGAAAAACAGGGTTATATCAATAAAGAAGCAAACAAAGAAGATAAGCGAGTGGTAAATATTCGATTAACTAAAAAGGGGTTAGCGTTGCATCAAAAAATGGTCTACGATTTTCATCACAAAAATAGTCAGATTTTAGAAGAAGTTCCGGATGAAGACATCCGCTTGACGATCAAAACGATTTACCGAATACATGATCTAATGGAGCGAGCACATTTGCTCAATTAAAAGAAGAGGAGTACGACAATGTATAAAACATTAATGAAATCATTGCGGCAATATAAGAAACCTGCCTATTTGACCATGCTGTTTATGGCCTTAGAAGTTGCTGTGGAAATCTTCATTCCTTTTCTTATGGCAAAGATTATTGATAGAGGGTTGATGGAAAGGGATATAGCGTATATTTTGAAAATAGGTTCATTAATGTTTGTGATGGCCTGTTTTTCCATGCTGTTTGGAGTATTGGCCGGAAAATTTTCTTCCGATGCGGCAGTAGGACTTTCAACGAATCTTCGTCAAGATATCTACGAAAATATTCAAACCTTTGCATTTGATAACATTGACAAATATTCCTCATCTAGTCTGATTACAAGACTCACAACAGATATTACGAATATTCAAATGGCTTTTCAAATGGTACTAAAAACTATTATTCGCTCGCCATTCATGATTGCATTTGCATTTGCAATGGCATCTTATACAAATTTGAAATTATCTTTGACCATTCTCATCATTGTTCCTATTGTAGCGTTCATTTTGATCGGTCTTATCTATCGTGTGCATCCTTATTTTATAGAAGTTTTCAAAAAATATGATCGATTAAATCAAACCGTACAAGAAGATATTAATGGAGTGCGTGTGGTGAAATCGTTCGTTCGTGAAGAGAAAGAAATTGAAAAATTTAAAAAAGCTTCTGAGGATATTAAATCTCTATTTATGAAGGCAGAAAAAATTATTGCTTTTAATGCTCCGGTGATGCAGATCGCTATTTATTCTTGTTTGCTCCTTGTTTATTGGTTTGGGGCCAAGTATGTTGTCGGCGGAACAATGAGTACGGGTGAGTTAACGAGTTTTATTACTTACATGATGCAAATCTTAACGAGTATTATGATGATTTCCATGATTTTTGTGATGATCGTTATTTCTGAAGCTTCGGTAGAACGGGTTGCTGAAGTTCTGAATGAAAAAGCGACATTGTCAAATCCAGAAAAGCCGCTTACGACAATTGAAAATGGCGACATTGAATTTAAAAATGTTCAGTTTAAATACAATAAACGATCAGAAGAGGCAGATTTAAGTCAGATTAATTTAACCATCAAGTCTGGTGAAACGATAGGGATCATTGGTGGAACGGGTAGTGGAAAGAGTACACTTATTCAGTTGATTCCCAGATTATATGATGCAACTGAAGGAGAAGTATACGTTTCAGGACATGATGTAAAAGACTATGATTTAGTGACGTTGCGTGACCAAATTGCAATGGTATTGCAAAAGAACACATTATTCTCAGGAACGATCATTGAAAATTTGAGATGGGGAGACAAAGAAGCTTCTGAAGAAGAAGTTCAACGAGTTGCCAAATTAGCTCAAGCAGATGATTTTGTTCAAGCCTTTCCAGATAACTATGAAACGGTGTTGGATCAAGGTGGTTCGAATGTTTCCGGTGGTCAGAAACAGCGGTTGACGATTGCGCGCGCATTATTAAAACAACCTAAAATCCTAATTTTAGACGATTCGACCAGTGCAGTAGATACAAAAACAGATGCTTATATTCGAAAAGCATTTACAGAAGAAATTCCGAATACAACAAAAATCATTGTGGCACAGCGCATTTCTTCCATTCAGGATGCTGATCGCATTATCGTATTAGAAGAAGGCAAGATCGATGGCATTGGGACACACGAAGAATTGTTGGAAAACAATATGATCTATAAAGAAGTATTCGATTCTCAAGTAAAGGGAGGGACGATAGTTGAAGAATAACTCGAACGTGAAACCAGCTGTTAGTCCATTAAAAACACTTAAAAGAATTCTTTCATATGCAACGAAGCAATATAAAGTACGGATACTCATCGTAATTGTCAGTATTATCATTAGTGCAGCAACCAATGCAATTGGAATCAGCTTTACGAAAACATTGATTGACGACTATATTGCTCCTCTTCTTACTCAAGAAACGCCTGATTTTTCAAATCTAGCACGTATTATTAGTCTAATGGCACTATTGTATTTGACCGGTGCCCTTTTCACCTATATTTTTAATCGTACAATGGTGACTGTATCGCAGGGAATCTTAAAAGACATTCGGGATGAACTGTTTACGCATATGGAATCTTTGCCGATTCGTTACTTTGATAGCAATGCGACAGGTGATATTATGAGTCATTACACGAATGATATTGATACGCTAAGACAGATGATCAGCCAATCGATTCCGCAAATTTTTTCTGCACTGATTACGATTTTATCAATTATTATTGCGATGTTCATTATTAATATACCGATGACGTTGGTTGTCTTATCTATGATAGGTGTGATGATTGCCGTTGTTCGTACGATCGGTAGTAAAAGCAGCCGTTACTTCTCTATTCAACAAGCTGCATTGGGAACATTGAATGGCTATATAGAAGAAATGATTGAAGGCCAAAAGGTCGTTAAAGTCTTTAACCATGAAGAAGAGGCAATTGCTGATTTTAGTGATTTGAATGAAAACCTAAGAGAAAATGCTACGAAAGCCAATACCTATGCCAATATCTTAATGCCGATCATGGGAAATATTGGGAATTTTATGTATTTATTAACGGCTGTAATAGGATCCATTTTTTCGATTACAGGAATCACGACGCTGACAGTAGGAAGTATCGCGTCGTTTGTTCAATTCACGAAAAGCATTAGCATGCCTGTATCGCAAATTTCGCAACAGTTTAATGCGATCATCTTGTCGTTAGCGGGTGCAGAACGTATTTTTAAACTATTAGCTGAAAAACCTGAAGAAGACACTGGAACAATTGAGTTAGTTAATATCACTAAAAGTGTTGACGGGAAAATCGAAGAATCCAGACAACGCACAGGTGAATGGGCATGGAAACAAACGACTGCTGATCACGAGGTTGCTTATACGGAATTAACGGGAGATGTGCGCTTTAACGGTGTAACGTTTGGGTATAATCCCAATAAAACGATTCTTCACAATATTAATCTATTTGCAAAACCCGGTCAAAAGATTGCGTTTGTTGGGGCAACTGGAGCTGGAAAAACAACGATCACCAATTTGATCAATCGCTTCTATGATATTCAAGAAGGGACCATCACTTATGATGGCATTGATGTCAAAAAAATCAAAAAAGATGCTTTAAGAAAATCATTGGGTATTGTATTGCAAGACACGCATTTATTCTCAGGAACGATCAAAGACAATATTCGTTACGGCAGATTAGATGCCACCGATGAAGAAGTTGAAGCAGCTGCAAAATTAGTCAATGCTGACTTCTTTATCAGACAATTGCCGCATGGTTACGATACTGAATTAACAGGTGATGGCGGCTCGCTTTCTCAAGGACAAAGGCAATTGCTCGCAATCGCCAGAGCTGCAGTAGCAAATCCGCCAGTTCTGATTCTTGATGAAGCAACTTCAAGTATTGATACGCGGACGGAATCGGTTGTTCAAAGCGGAATGGATGCCTTAATGAAGGGAAGAACGGTATTTGTGATTGCCCACCGGCTTTCAACAGTTCGCAATTCAGATGCGATTATGGTGATGGAACAAGGACGAATCATTGAAAGAGGAAACCATGAAGAGTTGATTGCTCAAGAAGGAGAGTATTATCAATTATATACCGGTGCATTTGAAATGAATTAACGAATAATAGACCAAGAAGTAATAGGTTTTTTATGGTGAACATCACAAGGGAGTAATCAGATGAAAAACACAGATACTCAACAATTAGAAAGATGTCAATCCCATTGTTATGAATGAGATATCCAATGAAACAGCTAATCATGATTTCTTTTCACAAGTTGGAGCAAGTTACTTGATGGGCAATGCCGAGATCATGTGAGACGAAGGTTAGGAGTTTTAATACAATAGCCTAATTTCGCTGCTTCGTTAGATCGAAATAGTGTTAGTTAAAAGTATAATATCTAAACTAAAAAAAGTTGCTAATAAATTTTATTAGCAACTTTTTTAGTATTTAAGAATAATGATTAGTTTTATTTTTTATAAAATGTTTAACAATTTAAATTTCCCATATGCAATTTCTTCAATGATTTTTTCTTTTTCTAACCAGGTCAACTCTCGGCTTAACGATTCAGAAGTTGTTCCTAAGTAAGAAGCCAAATCTTTTTTAGCCATGTTTAATTCAACAATGGGCTCTTTTTCTGCAGAATCAACCAAGCTCATTAAAAAGTGCAGCAATCTGTTTCTAACCGTTTCAGTTGTTGCCCAAGCAGTTTGTTGTTCAGAAGTACTCAACCTGTTGGTAATGGCACCTAGCATTTCAATAGAGATACTTGGATGTTCTAATAGTAGCTCACGGAAATCTTCATGTCTAATTGCACAAATAGAACAATCTGATTGCGCTTGCGCAAAGGCTTCATAAACGCCTTTCTTGAATAAAGCCAATTCTCCAGTAAATTCATTTTGATTAACCATTCGTACTAATTGTTCTTTTCCTGTTTCTGATAAACGGTACACACGTAATTTCCCGCTTTTTAAAAAATAAAAGGAATCAGCTATTTCTCCAGGACGATAAATCATCTCTCCATGGAAGAATTGTTTTCGGTGGATTAAGGAATGAACCTTTCCCATTTGTTCAGCTGTTAAGGATTGGAATATAGGAACAGTCTGTATACAGTATTGTTTTTTAGCTTTGCATGCACATTCACAAGTATGATGAGATATTGATTTTCTTTTGTCCATCTTATACTCTCCTCTATTAATACTTTGTATGTCTCTTTAATTTTATCACTTTTCTGCTCTGAAGAATAGACTAAGCAATTATAAACAAAAGAATACTGTTGTACTTGATTTAAATCAAGTACATATGAAAAAAAATACGCTATATTTAGTTTATTGAAGTATTAGGATTTTTCTTGTGTATATTTGAACAAAGGGAGTGTAAAGAATGAGTATAAAATTAACTCAGTCGCAAGTCATGTTACATCAGATGGTTACAGATTTTGCGGATAAAGAAGTAAAACCATTGGATATATTGATTGATAAACAGAGGAATTTCCCTGCAGAATTATGGGATAAATTTGTAAACACCGGGTTTTTAGGCTTAACAATACCAGAAGAATACGGTGGTGCCGGATTTGATGTTATTGCTAGTTCTCAAACAGTTTATGATTTTGCTGTTCGAAATGCCAGCATAGCTTTTACTTTAGAAGGCCATTATAAGTCAGTTGATCAAGTATTAAAATATGGAACAACTGAGTTAAAAGAAAAATATTTACCTCAAGCAAATAATCGGATTTTTGGTTTCTCTTCAACAGAGCCGCAAGGCGGATCTAATGTGATGGGCCATACAGCCAAGGCAGTTAAAGAAGGCGATAAGTGGGTTTTAAATGGCAATAAGACCATGATAACAAATGGCGGATTAGCAGAAGTATATTGTGTGCTTCTTAAAACATCTCCAACAGAGTTATCTTGCTTCCTTGTTGATGAAGATATGCCTGGTTTTAAACATGGAAAAAGAGAGAATTTCATTGGGATGAATGGGACACCTATAGGAGAAATTTTTCTGGAAAACGTTATTGTCAGTGAAGAACACTTGCTTGGAACTGTAGGGCAAGGTGTAGCAATAGGAGACAATGCCCACTATGATGCTCGTATTTTGATGGGTGCGATTGCAGCCGGGATCACTGAACATGCCTTGAATATTGCAATTGATTACGCAAAACAACGTGAAGTGAAAGGCGAGCCTATCACTCAATTGTATTCTATTCAAGAAAAAATCACAGAAATTGCGATTGCCAAAGAGAATACCCAATTGCTTTATCAAGAGGCAGCTAAATTAAAAATAGCAGGTAAACCTTATGCTAAAGTAGCTACCATGGCGAAATCATATGGCAGCCGCGCTTCATACACTGCAGCCGATCATGCTTTACAAGTGCTGGGCGGTTATGGCTACAGCCGAGAATATCCAGTGGAACATTTATTACGTGATGCTCGTGCTTTGCAGCTTGCTGAAGGATCATTAGAAAAAATGATGATTGAAATAGCTAAAGAAGTTGTAAGTGAGGGAAAGGAGTGAGTTCAATGAGCTTAAAGATTGTCGTATGTATTAAACAAGTGCCTGTTTCTAATAACTTGAAAATTGATCCGATTACTAAAAACTTAATTCGCTCAGGAGAACCTGGAGTGATGAACCCTTATGATAAAAATGCCATTGAAGCAGCACTTCGCTTGAAAGATGAGTGGGGAGGAGAGGTTATCTTGTTGTCTATGGGTCCCCCAGATTTTGAGATGACTTTACGACAAGGCTTAGCTATGGGTTGTGATGATGCTGTACTATTAAGTTCAAGAAAGTTCGGTGGAGCAGATACTTTAGCAACAGGCTATGTTTTATCGCAAGCTGTCAAGAAATTGAAAAATGTAGATTTAGTTTTATTTGGACGCCAGTCAGTAGATGCTGATACGAGTCAGGTTGGACCAATCGTGTCTGAATTTTTAGACTGGCCACAAATTACATTTGTTAGTGAACTGCATGGTCACGATAAACAAGTAATGACTGCAACTCGGTTATTAGAGAATATGCAGCAAAAAATTGAGTTCCAATTGCCTGCAGTAGTGACAGTCCGTAGTGAACTGAACGAGCCGCGTTACCCAAATCCTCGCAACATCCAAAAAAGCTATCAAAAAAATATTCGTGTTTGGGATGAAAACAACTTAGCTGTTGACGCTGAGAGAATAGGCTTAAAAGGGTCACCAACAGTCGTGCGTAGTGTATGGGCGCCGGAAAAAGAAGTGAAAGCCACAACATTTCTTGAAGGAACACCTGATGAAGCCATTCGTGAATTATTAATACAAATGAGAGCCAGCAATTTGCTCTAAGAAAGGTTGAGAAAAATGACTAGCCAGGAAATTTGGGTATACGCGGAAAAGCATGTAGGAATCATCCAACCCGTTACCTACCAATTGATAACCAAAGCAAAAGAGATTGCTGGTGATAAAAAGGTTGTTGTGATCTTATTTGAAGCAACTGATAAAAAATTAGAAGATAACATTAAAGAGTACGGTCCAGATGAAATAGTCGTAGTAAAAGATGATCGTTTGAAAGATGCAACCGATTCTGAAATTGCTAGTCTAATGGCAGAGTTAGCAAAACATCGCAAGCCAAATAGTATTCTTTTTGGAGCTACAGTTGTCGGCCGTTCAATTGCACCTCGCTTGCAAGCAAAGCTAAATACTGGTCTGACATCAGATTGCTTAAATCTAACGTTCGATGGCGATTTACTTGTTCAAATAAAACCATCTTATGGTGACAATATTATGTGTGAGATTATCTGTCCGGACCATCGCCCGCAAATGGCTTCCGTACGACCAAATACCTTTGAAGCTAAGAAAAGTAATAGTGAATTAGTTACAGTAACAGAAGTAAGTGATTTGTCTTTTAAAGAAGCAAAACGAGTGAAAATTATAGAAGAAACTCCTCTACTTTCTAAAAGCGACAGTATTGCAAATGCAGATCGAGTAATCGCACTAGGAAGAGGAGCTGCAGATGAAAAAGCTGTTGCTTTGGCAGAAGAACTTGCCCGCAAACTTGGGGCAAAAATCGGAGTGACACGTCCTCTAACAGATCATCCTAAATTTAGTGGAGATGATCAAATTGGACAATCTGGAAATGCTATTGCACCCAGACTATTGATTAATTTGGGTATCCATGGAGCAGTACAGTATACAACTGGAATTGGAAGTGCAGAACTAATCGTGTCTGTTAATAAGGATCCAGAAGCACCCATTTTCCAACATTCAGATTACAGTTACATTGGAGACTCAGTCAGCTTCTTAGAAGGCTTCTTAAAAGTTGTTCAGTAATGATGAGAGACCGTGTGTTATGGTGAAACAATTTTTATAAAAAAAAAAAGCCAAAGGTAAAATGTAAATTTCTACGCCAAACATATTAAGAACAGCAATACATATCCATGACCGTGGATGTGTACTGCTGTTCTTTTTGGTATAGAATAGTATAAAACAATTGTAGGAAAATAGGAAAAAAGCTTTTACCAAAGGGTTCAAAATCTCGCTGCACTCGCTTTGTACGATTCGACGAACCGACTAAAGCTGGAAGTCTCCTGCCTATTACGCTCTGCGTTGCTCCCCAAGCCTGATTTCCTAAATTTCTTTCTAGTCAAAGCGGGCTTATCCTGATTTTTTTATATAGTAGAGGCGAAGATGGGGCCGCTAACACCAGAAGCGGAATGGCACCTTTTTTAGCAGCCGTTCACCAAGTAAACCAACTGCAGCTGTTCGCCTCAATTATTTTCCAAGAAATGATCCAACCGTTTTTTTCTGAAATAAACACGTAAAACAAATGCGAACGCATCCAAATTCAAAAAAAAAATAAAAACTTGATGCGCGTCAATTTTTATTCAGTACAAACCAACTATACTACAAGTGTAAAGAGAAAGAGGCGAAGAAAAAACCTCTACTACAAATAAAAAAATAAAGGGGAAATGAATGATGTCAAAAGCAGTCCTTACATTAGAAGCATTATCTTGTCCAAGTTGTTTGCAAAAAATTGAGAGCGCAGTAAAAGGGTTGAACGGAATCGACAAAGACAGTGTAAAGGTTTTGTTTAACTCCAGTAAAGTAAAAGCCGATTTTGATGCAGATACTCTTTCTATTGAAGAAATTGAAAAAGCAATCATCGACTTGGGCTACCCAGTCCTTAAAACCAAAGTGAAATCTTCTTAAACGAACACAAATCAGAAAGAAGGAATGTATAATGGCACTACTCAATGAAGTGGCAGATAAGTATTTTGAAAAATTAGATATATTTACAGTAGCAATTACACGTGCCCATGGTAAGAACCACCCTGAAGCGTTTGAAGTACGAGAATTGTTCAGTGAAATAAAGGAGAAAATACAAATAGCCGGTTCAACTAAACCCAATTTAGATGCGGAACTCACTCAATTGCGTGAAGTTACAAACAATTACACCATCCCTGGTGATGTTTGCGGAACGTATGCTGCGGTATACAACATGCTTTCTGAAACAGATCAAGCGTACCAAGCTTGATGTATCTTTAAAAAAATGTACGCCCAGAAAGAAACTAACTATTCTTTCTGGGCTTTTTTCTTAATTAACTCCAATGAAATAAATAGAAATTCTCCAAACTTGATGGCCGTCAAGTTATATATTTTGAAATTGTCCTATACTTTACTTAACAACAAAATACACATTGGAGGAAAAAATTATGCAGCATTATATACTAAGTAAGAAAAACCAAATGACATTGATCAGCGGTGTGTTGATCGGACTAGGATTCTTTAGCCATTTTATTTTAGAAAACGTGAGGATCTCTGAATGGTCTTTGATCATCGCTTCTATTTTTGGAGTCGCTCCAATTGCTATCCAAGCGTATCAAGCAATAAAAGTAAAAGTTGTCAGCATTGATTTGCTAGTCACTATCGCTGTCATCGGAGCTTTTTTAATTCAAAATTACGAAGAAGCAGCTATTGTTACTTTCTTATTTTTATTTGGACATTTCTTGGAACAACGCACATTGAATCAAACCCGATCTGCTATCAAAGAATTAACTGAAATGGCACCAGAAAGTGCTTTAAGACAAATGGAAGATGGAGAATTTGAAGAAGTAGACGTGGAGGATGTAGACGAAGGAGAGGTCTTGCTCGTCAAAACCGGCGCAAAAGTCCCAGTAGATGGAACCATCATTTCAGGTGAAGGCCATATTAATGAAGCCAGTATCACAGGGGAATCAGTTCCAGCAAACAAAACAGTTGGTTCAGAAGTCTTTGCAGGCACCATTTTAGAAAATGGAACGATCCAAATTCGTGCTGATCGAGTGGGAGAAGACACGACGTTTGGAAAAATCATTGAATTGGTTGAAGAAGCACAAGATTCTAAATCCGAAGCAGAACGGTTCATTGACCGCTTTGCCAAATACTACACGCCAATTGTCTTAGTACTTGCATTTGTTGTGTGGGTGTTCAGCCAAAACATCGAATTGGCGATTACCATTTTGGTGCTGGGCTGTCCAGGTGCATTGGTTATCGGAGTTCCCGTTTCGAATGTTGCCGGTATTGGAAATGGTGCCCGTAACGGGGTTCTGCTAAAAGGAAGCGAAGTTATTCATGACTTCAGCCGAGTGGATACGATCGTATTTGATAAAACAGGAACATTGACAGTAGGGAACCCAACTGTAGCGGAAACAGAATTTTATGGGAAAGGTGGCACTGAAGTACTTGGTTATTTGGCAAGTGTGGAACGTGAATCCGATCACCCGCTTGCAAAAGCCGTCCTCCAACAAATTGGCGAAACGACTCTTTCTACCGTGGAAGGAACAGAAGTCGTCAAAGGCGGCGGTATTGTGGCAAACGTGAACGGACACCGGCTAGCTATTGGAAATGTTGCATTGATGGAAAAAGAACATGCCGTATTCAGTAAAAAAGCACAAAAAGACGTAGAACGCTTTGAAAAAAATGGCAACTCGTTGGTACTGACAGCGGTCGATGGCGAATTGAAGATTCTGATGGGCATTCGTGATCAAGTCCGCTTGGGAGTAAAAGAAGATCTGCAAGAGTTAAAAAAATTAGGTGTGAAAAACCTGGTTGTTCTTTCTGGCGATAATCAAGGAACGGTGGATGCCGTTGCTCGCGAACTAGGATTAACAGAAGCACATGGACACATGCTGCCGGAAGATAAATCGGCTCATATCGAGAAATTACAAAGAGCAGGCCAAATCGTTGCTTTTGTCGGAGATGGGGTTAACGACAGTCCTTCTCTAGCTTTAGCGGATATCGGAATTGCGATGGGAAATGGAACAGACGTTGCCATTGAAACGTCCGATGTGGTCTTGATGAACTCTGACTTCAGCCGTTTACCGCATGCGTTAGGTTTGGCAAAAGCCACTGCTCTAAATATGAAACAAAATATTATCATTGCAGTCGGTGTGGTCTTAGTCTTATTGGCCAGCGTCTTCTTTAGTGAATGGATGAATATGTCTATCGGCATGCTGGTGCACGAAGGAAGCATCTTAGTTGTTATTTTCAATGGAATGAGACTATTGAACTATCGTTTACAAGGCAAAAGGATCCTCAAGAAAACGAAAACTAACTCAACATCAGAAGCAGCACATACTGCTTAATTTTTTTAAAAGAAAGCACTTGCCAAAGAGAAGGCTGCTAAAGGATCAGATAGGATTATTTGACTCTTTAGCAGCTTTAATTATTGGAAGGTGTTTTTTTTGCTGTTTAGGACCCAAATAATGTGAACAAATTTGACATAATAAATGAAGCGATAGTGAAATTGGACGAACTATACCATAACGAAGAAGTACAAGAGTATATCGAGGAACAATTTGACGGTATAAAAGTTACTGTCCAAAAAGACATTTCTTATTTAGAAGAATAGCAAAAATAGTGTGGGAAAAAGCGTTTAGACTTGGAACTTCTACCTCACAGATAATACCCCTAAGCAACTTCAGCTGTTTTGTAGGGTCCATTTTATTTTGTTAGAGGCTTTTTTTCTTGTGTTTTTTAGATAACTGTCTGATATGCGCCTATATTCACTCAGAGCATTTAAAGCCATAATTTGTAAAAAAATTATCTGCTGAATTGTATAAATATATCAGGTATTATATATACATAGAAGAACGATACCTGGGGAGGATAATCGGATGAGAAACAAAGGAACTCAACAACTCGAAACAGGAAGATTACTCTTAAGAAGAATCACATTGAATGATGCAGAAGATATGTATCATAACTGGGCAAGTGATAAGGAAGTAACCAAACATTTAACTTGGAAACCGCATAAAAGTATCGAGGATACAAAAGCCACTATCTCAAGTTGGGAAAAAGAATTAGAACAAGAAGACTGCTACCGTTGGTGTATAGAATTAAAAGGAAACCGGCAAGTCATCGGAACAATTGACGTGGTCGAGATAAATAGCGACATTGAATGCGCAATGATTGGATACTGCATGGCTAAACGTTACTGGGGTCAAGGGACTATGACAGAAGCATTCATTGCTGTTAAGGACTTTTTATTTGAAGAAGTTGGGATTAATAGAATAGAAGCCAGCCACCATACTGAAAATCCAGGTTCCGGAAAAGTTATGGAAAAGGTTGGCATGAGTTTTGAAGGAACCAAAAGAGAAGGAGCAAAAGATAATGAAGGAAATCTTTGCGATATAGCAACTTACGCCATCCTTAAATCAGATTAGGAAATGGGAACTTTGGTGTAGAGTAAAAAGAATTACCTTTTATTATTGGAAGGTGTTGTTTAAAAAATTCCAGAACTATGTGGAAGTTTTAAAAAGGAGACTGGACTATGCAAGACTATCAAGAATATACAAAAGAAGAGTTGATTCTGCAGATGACTTCTTTGACCAGATTAAATAAAGAATTGTTGCAAACCATTCAAGAGTCAGAACGACTAGAATTTGGATGGACAGGAAATCTAGGGCAATGGTTTTGGGATTTTACTACCAATGAAGTAACATTTAACCCTTTAAAAGCAGAAGCTATTGGGTATATGAAAGAAGATTTACCAGAGAAAGTTCCTTATCAATTTTTTACAGACAAAGTTCATCCCGATGATAAAGATGAAGTGATGCAGCAGATGACAAATCACCTGACTGGGAAAACGCCCGTTTGGGAAGTGAAGTACCGTATTCAAGCTAAAGATGGCTCATGGAAAGTGTATCAGGATCGTGGAAAGGTAACGGAGCGAAACGAAAAAAATGAACCGCTTTTTCTTAAAGGAATAGTATTTGATATCACACAAGAAGAGCAGGAAAGAGAGCTATTGAAGGTTAAAAATAAAAACTTAACTAGTCGAATGAAGATAGATACGCTTACTTCTCTGCGCACACGATCGTCTATTATCGTAGAGTTGGTAAAACATGCGAACAGATCGAAAAAAGAGGACATCCCGTTATCAGTGATGGTTCTAAATGTCGATAATTACACTAAATATGAAGAAGATTTTGGAATAGTGTTAAGTGAAGAGATATTGAAAGTCGTAGGACAGGTGATAAAAGCTGCTACTGAAGACAAATATGTGGCTGGAAGATACAGAGATTCTGTGTTTTTAATCCTATTGGAAAATACGCAAATAGAAGAAGCGTTGATATTGGCTGAAACAATCAAGCAGACCGTTTTGGAAACTGTTTTTGATGTGCCTCACCATATAACGATTAGTGGAGGAATTTCTACATTTCAATCAGAAGAAGCAATCAGCGAGTTGATTCAAAAGGTTGCTAAGAAATTAGTAGCCGCCCAAAAAAATGGTGGAAACCAGATTGTAATATAAAAATGCATCAAGAGGTTTGATAAAACGTAGCTAAAAAGAAAAAGTATCTAGAGAAGTCAATAAGGTTTCTCTGGATGCTTTTATAATACAAAAAGAAACCTTCCTGATACAATGCAAATACAGATATTCCACTTACCAACACCAAAAAGAATAGAACTAGTTTTTTAGTGATTTTATTTTACCTTCCAATTCATAACGGGTATTCTGTATAAATTAATATCTTAAGAACATTAACTCTGCTGAATCATTTCTTCTAGTTTATCTGTTAAACGGCACATTTTTGGCCATGAGAGAGATACTTTCCCTTTTTCCCATTTTGGAATATCGTATTTGCTGGCATGGCTTAATCGAATTAAGTCTTCTTCGGATAAGTTGAGTTGTTCTTTCCACACCTTTACTTTTCTAAAGCGTTTTTTATAAACAATGCTGTAATAGAGACCAATAAAAGCAGGGACAAAAGTAATGATAAACCAAGGATTTCTCCAATCAAAAAAGAAATTAAAAGAAAGACCAAATAAAAAACAAACAATCGTAACCAATAGGATGATAATACTATCTTTTTTTAATCGACTCATTATTACACCTCTTCTACATAAAAATTGTCCTTTATTTGATGGATTATTTGGTTCATTAGAAAAGCGATACAGTTTAAGTGTAACATTAATTATTCTATAAACAATGCTATAATATAGACCAATATAAGTAGGAATGAAAATAATGATAAACCAAGAATCTCTTCATTCAAGGAATAAGATATTGTTCTTAAACTTATAATAAGAGGAGGAACGAGTATGTTGATACAAGGAACAAAGAAATTGTTGGATCAATTAAAACTAAAACCAGCGGATTTAACGGTTTTGCCAGAGGAAGAAGCACTGTTTTGCTGGCATGCGAACTTAGTGATAATCAATCGACGAAAAGCAGTGATATTGATGCAAGATACTTCACGCTACATCGTGGTGTTATGGGGAATGAAACAGAAAGAGTTTCAAAAAATCGATGATTGGATCATAGAAGCCATTAGGCAGACGATGCTTGCAGAACAAATAAAGCCAGAACTGGTTGAACGTTATCTAAATGAAGCTGGGCCAGTCAGATTTGGAAAAACAAAGAATCGCTCACATGTAGCGCAGCTAAACTTGGCCATAAAGGAACTATCCTTTTGGGAGGAAGAGTTGAACCCAGAAACTATTATTCAAATAGATGCCGCCATTCGTTCCGGCAAGCGACTGGTGGGAGATGGATCAGGAAGTTACAGATATCCAAATGAATGGTTTTATTCAGAATTTAAAAAACGATACGGGGAAGCGGTATTTAGTTGTCCTATGGCAGAACTAGAGGTTCAATTGCAGTTGGAAGGCAAACCAACCATTAGACAACTGAGTGTGCCGTTATCCCGAACATTTGAAGAACTTCATGAGATTCTGCAAGCGTCATTTGGATGGCAGAATAGCCATCTCCATGAATTTAGTTTTACTGCACAAAATGGAAGGCCTCGAACCCGGTTAGTGATGGATGAAGAGGCATTTGAATATGCAATTGGTGCTGAAAAACTGATTCGAGATCATGAGGTCACATTAGCCGACTATTTGACTGAGGGCTTATTGTTTCAGTATATTTATGATTTTGGAGATCATTGGGAACACAACATCTTAGTGAAGAAGATAAGCGCAGCTGGAGAATTCAATCATCCAATTTGTACAAAAATAGAAGGGACTACACCGCCAGAAGACGTAGGCGGACGTTATGGCTACGAGGACTTTCTGAGTATTATTGGAGATTCAGAAAATGAAGCATATGAAAACATGAGGAAGTGGGCAAAGATGCAAGGTTATAGCGAGCCGAACAGCAAACGAATCAATCATGATTTGAAAGGTCTCTAGGAAAAGAAATAAAAAGCTTTAGACATAAGATCAACTAAAGGATTAGAGAATAAAAGGATATCTATCTAAAAAGTAATATAGCGTAGTTAAAAGCAAAACATGCGGCATAGATCAAAGCACCTCCTTAATTCTGATAAAACTAAGGAAGTGCTTTTTTATGCAATCAGCTTGCTGAATTCTTTTTTTGAAAATAATACAAAAATCCCTTTGTGATAGACACAACCTTGAGCAGGTCTGTGTCTATCACAAAGGGAACATATCAATGTTTTGGTACAGTCCATCCATTTGAACGGTTTTATTTAAGTTCAGGATTTAGCGCAAATTTGCATATAGAGCAGTGATCCACAAATCGAAGTTTTCTTGTTCTTCGTATTGCATCACATCATACATTTCAGAGCTGACAACTTGGAATTGTTTTTTGAAGACAGGCAGATCAAATTCTTCCATCTGCGTGTCTCGTTTAACGCGGCTAAAAATCTTAGCAAAATCTTTACTGCTGTATCCGATATCTTTTCTTTTCAATACTAGAGGTACACCTTTTTTCGTGATGCCCATCGCTTGTGCGGCATTAAAAGCAGCTTCTTTAACGGCAAAAACCCGGTCGCTTGATGCAAGTTTCGTTAGAATATATCTTGATTTTTGGCAATCGTACTTCGCCAATTCGTTAACGGCTGCGAGTCTGGTTTCCCAGCTGTCTTTTGTAGTCGCTTTGATTTTTAATTCTTCTATATTAGCGGGTTCTGCTTGAATGATTTTCATGGTCACGCTGCCTCTTTCTGTTTCTAGTCTAACGTTCATACTATAGAGTTCGTTTTACTTTTACAAGGTTATTTTGATTAAATACACTATTTCTTCTGGTCGTATTTTTTAATTTCTTTAGATACTATAGTTCAACGAATTAAATAACGGTTTTAGTTCCCGCAAAGTCAGGTTGAAGTTTTGACGCAAAAATAACAATGTGCTATGTTAGTGATATGAAATGAAAGCGATTTCCGTTTCGGGGGAGTTGGATAAAATAATAAAAAAGGAAGGTGTTAACAGTGAATAAGAAAGTTTCTTTGTTCTTTATAGCGTTTGCAACGCTTATTCTTGCGTCATGTTCTGATTCAGGCAATACTATAACCGACGATAATTCTGCAACTTCTACTGCTGTAGAAACTTCTGAGGTAAAAGATAACGCAAATGAAAGCTCTTTAGAAACAGAAGAACCAAAAGAGAATACGGAAGAATTATTCCAACAAGTTCGTAATAATGAGCCTACAAGCGAGCGAATAGCAGCTCTTGAAGAAATCGCGATGCATTATTATTGGTATGGCGGTGATATGAAAAAAGCTGAAAAAGAATTGTTTCAAGGAATAACGTTGCATGGCGATTATGATGTAGTAGAACAATCTTTTGCCCGTGCGACAGTTATCGACCCTTATGACGTCGAATTAAAGCGTTCATTGGCTTCTGCACAGATATTACAAGATAAAATACCAGAAGCCCTAAAGTCATTTGAAGAAATTATTGATATTGACCCTGATAATTTTGAAGCTCACATACTGCATGCTGCTTATTCAAAAGTTACAGGAGATACAGACTCATTTGAAAAAGACATACAAAAACTTTCTGAAATAGACCAAGAACGAGGGCAAGAATACGAGGTGAAATTTGATTCTATTGAGGAAATAGAAAAAACGACACTTAATTCTGAAGTTCCTGAAAATATTACTAAAGATAATCATGCTATCATTACCTTAGGTTACGCTCTTTCAGATGAAGGAGAAATGCAGGAAACCCTCTTAGAAAGATTAAAAGTCACTTTGAAGGCTGCAGAGAAGTACCCAGATTCAAAAATCATTGTAACGGGCGGAGTACCTAAAAAAGGACACACAGAAGCAGAACTAATGTATGATTGGCTAGTTGAAAAAGGTATTGATAAAGAAAGAATATTTAAAGAAGCATTGGCCACAGATACTGTTGAGAATGCATTGTTTTCTATGGATATCGTAAGAGAAGAGGGACTGCAAGATATTACGTTGATTACGAGTGCAAGTCATATGAGACGGGCACTTGTAACGTTTAATGAAGCCAGTCAATTGATGGATACGTTAGAGAATAAAACATCAAATCGAGAATTTACGAATGTTGTGTATATGGATTACGATAGTGAAGAAGAAGCACAAAAAGTGACGGAAGAAGAAGAGATGGTTATCTACCGTGACTTCATTCGTACTTCTGGTATATGGCAATTCCCCGGATTACAAAGGTAAATTGAAATCAAGAAAGACAGTCATAAACAAAGAGAAATTGTTTGTGAGTTTATACCCTATTTTTTTAGGGCACTATTCGGTTTATAAAACTTCTTTAATTTAACGAAAAGAAAACATTCCACTACACATGTTTCGTTAAGAGCATGTCGTAATGGAATGTTTTTTTGTGTAAAAGTTTTATTATTTAATAGCTGCTTCCAGAGCAACATTGATCATGTCGCCGAAGCTTGTTTGTTGTTCATGGAAGTTTTTCGGATTCGAAAATGTTACGAGAATATTTTGATATCAACGAACAACTCTATTTGTTACCGCTTGCAACAATGGTGTAGTATAATAAGTTTATAAGAGACGCGATGAAACTATCACAAAACCAGAACAGTTGGAGCGGTTATCCATCTCACTTAGTGATTTGATGTTAAACTGTTTGGTTAATAGTGGTCAGCTAATTTCCCATAGATTTGATGAACTAAACGGCAGCTAATGATTTCCAAATAGGTGAAAAACTTAAAGGAGAGGGGTCTTATGCTAAAGATCAACCGCAACAAGAAATTTAAAGCACTACTTCTATCGTTGCTCTTGGTTGTATTTATGTCGATTCCTTTTGCGAGTGTTTTAGCGGAAAGTATTTCTGGGGACAATATTGTTGTAGAGTCAGGTGAAACATTAGAAAAAACGAGTTTTCTTTCAGGAGAAAATGTTCGTGTCGATGGGGATATAAATGGGACTACTTTTATAACTGCTGGTAACGTAGAGGTTAATGGAACGATTGATGGAGATTTATTTGTAGCAGGTCAAAGTACGGTTATAAATGGTACAGTCAAAGGTAGCGTATTTGTGGCT
Organism: Carnobacterium sp. CP1; assembly: GCF_001483965.1. Classification (NCBI taxonomy): domain Bacteria; kingdom Bacillati; phylum Bacillota; class Bacilli; order Lactobacillales; family Carnobacteriaceae; genus Carnobacterium; species Carnobacterium antarcticum. The sequence goes on along the minus strand of NZ_CP010796.1, from coordinate 1,626,603 downwards.
GGGCAAAATGTCACTCTAAATGGTGTTGTTGAAAATACTATTTATCTAGCTGGAGCTACATTGAAAGTGAAGTCTCAAACAAACGGCAGTGCTTTTTTAGCAGGACAAAATATCTTCGTTGAAAAGGGTACAGTCATTGAGAAAGATGTTTTTGTTGGTGGAGCTAAAGTTTATCAAAATGGCGTAATCAATGGTGATTTGTCTAGTTCAAGTGATTCTTTATCTATTGATGGTAAGATCGGCGGAGATTTAAAATACAGCAGTCAAAACAAAGCAGATTTTTCCAATAATTCTGAAGTCATAGGAGAAACAACTTGGAAAAAAATTGAACCTAAATCTTCTGAATCTGCTAAGTCAGTGTTTACGACTGCACTCTTGATGAAAATTCTTTTTAGCATAATAGCTCCTTTAGTTGTATGGCTTTTTGTTAGATGGATCAGACCGGAGTTTTGGCCTAACGTAGCTGAAAAAATAGCAGTTTCTCCACTTAGAGTCCTTGGTTTTGGAGCTTTAGCTGTTGTATTGATTCCTATCGTTTCTATCCTTTTAATGATTACAGTTATAGGGATACCGTTAAGTTTTATCTTATTAGCACTATATGGAGTAGCTTTTTATATTTCAAAGATCATTCTTTCAGTTTTTATGGGTCTTTGGTTCCAAAAAAGATTTAATTGGTCCAATGCACGATCATTTTGGTTGTTTTTATTAGGATTAATTATTCTCTCTGTTTTAGGAGTTACCCCAATAATTGGTATGATTGTTGGTCTTGTCATTGCATTTTTCGGAATGGGATCCATCGTATTGTCTCTACTAGAGGGCAGAAGTTAAATAAAAAACACCTGGAAAGGTATGAACCCCAAAAAGTCAGATGTGCTCGTTCTATTTATAGATGAGAGCTGTGACCTCAAAAAGTTGGTTTTTGCAGAGTAGGGTTTCCTGCTCTGTTCTTTATTGTTTATTTTTACAAAATCAGCATCCAATTTTTGTCTGGTTTTAATGCTAAGAACATTTAAAGAAGATAAGCAGATACAATTGAAGCAAGTTGTAGCAAAAGAACAGGCATGGTATCATTTGGCTAAGATGCATTTTTTAGGGGGAAGCAGAGTATGCAAGCAATAGAGTATATACCCCTTGATTTTGGATTAATTTGATAGGATAAAAGGAGACAAACAAAATGAAATCACGCGCAGCAGTTGCATTTGGACCAGGTCAACCTCTTGAAATAGTAGAAATCGATGTAGCAGGACCTGAAAAAGGGGAAGTATTAGTTAAAATTACAGATACAGCTGTTTGTCATACGGATGCCTATACCTTATCTGGTACGGATCCAGAAGGCGTTTTTCCCGCAGTATTGGGACATGAAGGCGGTGGGATCGTTGTAGAAGTCGGAGAAGGAGTAACTTCCGTTCAACCAGGGGATCATGTGATTCCGTTATACACACCGGAATGCGGCAAATGTGAATACTGTACTTCAGGTAAAACGAACTTATGTCAAGCGATTCGTGAAACGCAAGGCAAAGGATTAATGCCGGACGGAACGACTCGTTTTTCTTATAAAGGAGAACCTATCTATCATTATATGGGAACAAGCACATTTAGTGAATATACGGTTGTTTCTGAAATTTCGTTAGCAAAAGTAAATCCAGAAGCACCTTTAGAAAAAGTCTGCTTATTGGGTTGCGGTGTAACCACTGGGATTGGTGCGGTAAGCAATGCAGCGAAAGTAACAGAAGGCGATACTATCGCTGTTTTCGGGTTAGGCGCAATCGGGTTAGCGGTTATTCAAGGAGCTGTTCAAGCAAAAGCTGGACGCATTATTGCTATTGATACAAATCCAGATAAGTTTGAATTAGCTAAAGAAATGGGCGCTACCGACTTTTTAAACCCCAAAGAATACGATCGTCCTATTCAAGAAGTCATCGTTGACTTAACAAATGGCGGTGTGGATTATAGTTTTGAATGTATCGGAAATGTACATGTGATGCGTTCAGCTTTAGAATGCTGCCATAAAGGCTGGGGAGAAAGCGTCGTTATCGGGGTAGCCGGAGCTGGCGAAGAAATCAGCACTCGTCCATTCCAACTAGTGACTGGACGCGTTTGGCGCGGTTCTGCTTTTGGCGGAGTAAAAGGGCGCTCAGAATTGCCAGGTATGGTTGAGAAAGCGATGAGCGGCGAGATTCAATTGGATCCATTTATCACGCATACTTTGCCATTTGAACAAATCAATGAAGCATTTGATTTACTGCATGAAGGAAAATCAATTCGTACGGTTCTTTCTTACCATTAAGTTGTTTCAATCAATTTCATATGAGGGGGATAAACATGTCAAAATTAGAACTGCTTGAAGAACACGTTGTTTTTGACGGAACACAATACAAATATCGTCATGATTCACACACTTTAGGTTGCCCAATGACCTTCAGTTTATTTTTGCCAAATAAAGAAAAGTTTTCTAATCCGCCTTTATTTTGGTGGTTATCAGGCTTAACGTGCACCGATGATAATTTTACGCAAAAATCCGGCGCACAAAAAGCTGCTGCGCGTTTAGGCGTAGCGATGATCATGCCAGATACTAGTCCTCGTGGAGAGCATGTAGCAGATTCAGAGGATTGGGATTTAGGCCAAGGAGCAGGATTTTACCTTAATGCTACCGAACAGCCGTGGGAGCCTCATTATAAAATGTACGATTACATCACTAAAGAACTGTCTGCCATCGCTCATGACCAGTTTCAATTAACTGGCCCAGAATTTATTTCAGGTCATTCTATGGGCGGCCATGGGGCTTTAGTGGTTGGACTGCGTAATGCAGAGCGGTTCCACTCGATTTCTGCTTTTGCGCCGATCGTTAATCCTAGTCAAGTTCCGTGGGGGATAAAAGCCTTCAACGCGTATCTTGGCAGCGATAAAGAAAAATGGCGTGAATGGGATGCAGCAGAACTGCTAAAGAATTACACGGGCAAAAAGATTCCAGTGTTGATTGATCAAGGAGATGCGGATTCTTTTTATGAAAAACAATTGCAGCCATCTAAGCTAGCGGCTGTTGCAGAGGAGAAAAACTATCCGTTGACGGTCCGAATGCAAAAAGGACATGACCATAGTTATTATACGATTGCGAGTTTTATTGAAGAACACCTAGAGTTTCACTTATCTCAATTGGCTAATAATCAATAAACGAAGACTTTCTGTAAACAAATCGGTTAGAAATAAAACAGTCAGTAATGCCAGCATACTGGTATGGCTGACTGTTTTTTTTTAGCGCTGTATCAAGAGTATTGGTGATTTGAAAATCATGTGTATGTGCGTCTATAAAATTATGCTAATGTTATTAAAGTAAAGCAGCAAGTGAGTATACAAAAGTCCTATAAGGGGTTGATAGTCTTGGTTGATAAAGAAACACAAATAAAGATACTGTTGTATGGAAATGCATTAGATTTTGCCTGTAAAACTCTTGGGATTAAAAATATGAGGTACCATAAGTACTCTAACGTTTTTACGGTTAGTGAAGCAGAAGTATATGACTATACATTGATCCATGGTATCCCGCAGAGTGATGCAACAAGATCATCTATGGCTGAAGGCTTCCATTATTTTAAAGAAGAAGACAAATGGACTACTTTTTTTAGCGAAAGAGGTTCGATCTTCCATGAAAAAAACTTTAAGGATGACGAGCTCGGTAAAAAGTATATCGTACATACACTGCTGCAATTAGCTGGTACTGGCCTCTATTAGCAGTTGTTTTTAATAACTGAACGTTTTTTCTAAGTAATAATGGCCTGATTTCTCGATTTAATATTGAGAAATCGGGCCTTTATTTAAAACCATTAAGGTTACGCAAGATTAATGAAAAGAAAGTCACTGAAAAGCGCAACGAATCAATCCATAGTCGGTATAGCTATAGTTTATCTTATTCCAACTTTATTGATTACTTAAAATCTAAATCAGAAAATCCTTCCCCCAACATATCATTGATGTCTTCGACAATCTCCTTCGAATCTGGATTAATTAATAAGAAATCACCGTCTATTAGTTCGCCTCGGCTGTTTTCTTCAGGAGTGTCATTTTTTGCTTTAAGACAAATAGGGTAGTACATATCAGGAGCAGGTTCTAAAATTTTCTCGAGTACGATTTCATGTTCCCAGTCATCTCCGAAATCATATGTATAAACAACTCGATCTTTTTCTTTTTTGAACCACTTAGCTAGAGTTTCTTCTTCCTCATTTAAATTTTCAATGAACGAGGCGAAGTTGCCCCAGCTAGCATCCGAGTTAGGCCCTTGATACTCATTATCAGGTTCGATAAAAATATTTTGGATCTTTCGACCATTTGATTTTCGAATAGAAAAGTTGTGTAAATGAGAATTATACCAATCGAAAGCAACTTGAATAACTTCATGTAGTTCACGAAAAGTGGAATCACTATTCACCTGGACTCTTCGCCATACGGGTACTCCGATATCTAGTAAAGAAATTTTAAATTGAAAAATCATACAAGCACACCCTTCTCTTTTAATTATTCATAAAACTTAAAGAAGCAAAAAAATAGCAGCTTTCACTCAACTATATTATCACAAGAGAACATATTATGAAAAATTAAATTCTATGACCTATCTAGGGTTGCATGAAACATTCATTGTTCCACAATAAGGTCTTTATCGTTCCTCAAGAGAGTTTTGCGCGCCTTAATCCGACTTTTACTGTACAGTTAAGGCCCCCATGGCTTGTTCTAAATCGATAAAGGTTTGATAAAGCAGCAGCTTTTTTGTCGCTTGAACAAGTTTAAAAAGTTAATGCTTATCATGCCTGCAAGTACTGGGGAAAATGGTAGTATAGTAAAATGCAGAAACAATAGAGTTAGGTGCGTACATTCCTAGCTGAAAAAGACATAGAAGCTTTCTTAAGTGCATTAATCAAACAAGGAAGCTAGAATAGAAAGTATAATATTCTACAAGTTCCCTTGTTGAGCAGCAAATGTATTCGTGTTTTAAGTGCACATAATGAATTCTTTTTATTTTTTCAATAAATGAACAAGCCTAATCCGTTTCAAACGGAAGGACTGAGGAGGAAGAAACATGGTAAAATTTATGAATAAGATTCCAGCAGGAACGTTTCTCGTTCCAATGCTGCTGAGTGCATTGCTTTATACTTTATGGCCGAATTTATTTAGCAATCTAGGTGGGATTACAAATGCTTTTCTTGGAGGAAGCGGAACGAATTTTATCATAGGATTGATTTGTTTTTGTTCCGGAATCGGGATCAATCTTAAAACACTTGGCAAACTTTTTAAACGCCATGGGGTATTGTTGCTCGTGAAGTTGGTTTTAACTGTTGGTTTTGGACTATTATTTATCGCCCTTTTTGGACAATCTGGCGTTTTTGGTATTAGTGCTTTGGCTTTTATAGTAGCCATTTGCAGTATGAATCCTGCTCTTTATATTTCAATTGTAAATGATTTCGGAGACGAAGTAGATAAAGCAGCTATTGGTTTAGTCGGTTTATTTGGAATTCCTGCAGTACCCATGCTTATTTATGCCATTTCTGGTCAAGGAGAAATCGCATGGATGCCGATTATCTCAACTATTTTGCCGCTTATATTGGGAATGATTTTAGGGAATTTAGATAAAGATTTTTCAAAGATTTTTGGTGCAGGAATCAGTGTACTGCTTCCAATACTTGGCTGGAATATTGGTCAAGGAATGAACTTGATTGAAGGACTGCAATCTGGTATTTATGGAATTATACTAGTCGTCGTATTCTATGTCTTGATGAGTCCGCTAGTTGTAGTGGATAAAATGATTCTAAAGAACGATGGAGTGGCCGCATTATCCATGAATGCAGTTGCAGGAGTTTCAGCGTCTTTCCCAGCCATCATCGCTCAAGTCAATCCTGGGCTAGAGTCTTACGTTACCAGTGCAACGACACAAATCGTCACTTTAGCCATTATCACTATTCTAGTTACACCGATGTTGGCTCGCAAATTGTACCAACAGACTCATAAAATCGATTCTAAATAGAAAGAACAAAAAAGGAAAACTGCCATCGCTGCAGTTCTCCTTTTTTTGTATGGACAATGAATTAGTCAAACGTTTCTTTTAAGATATCAATTCTTTCTTCATAGCTCACTTCGCGGTGAATTTCATGCAGCATCCAAACATAACCAAAAGGGTCTAAAAACTGTGCATTTGAAATGCCGAATTCTTCCATTCTTGTTACACCTTGTATCTCTGAGCAGCCATTCTCAATAGCGGCTTGATAGGTCTTATCTATATCATTAACCATAATATTGAACCAAAAAGATTGCGGATGACCTTCTTTAGGAGCTACTAAGTGGTATTCAGGGTTCTCGTCTAGCATATGAAAACGAGCTTCGAAAATAGTAAAGACAACTTCATTTGTGCCAGGTTTAAAGTCAGACACTTCTACACGTTTAACCGGGAAGATCTTTTCATATAATTCAAGAGCTTTTAAACTATCCTTTACAACAAAATCAAATTCTACAACTTCCATTCATAATCCCTCGCTTTTATTTTTAGTATAGCAGAAAAGATTTTATTAAACATTAGTCGCGCTAAGTAGAAGGTATGTTTTTATTAGGAGATATTTCAGCTACTGAATGCGTATTACATGATAGACTTCTCTTAATCCTTTATACTGAATAATGTAAGCTATTATTCATGGAGAGGATGAAAGCAAGATGACAAAAACAGAAAAATTCGAATTAAATGATGGAACAAGTTTGCCGGCGATTGGATTTGGAACGGTAAATATTCAAGGAGCTAAAGGTGTGAACAGTGTTCTTACAGCGATTGATGCGGGTTATCGACTCATCGATACTTCAACCAACTATATGAATGAAGGTATGGTAGGAGAAGCGATTCGTCGTTCGACCGTTCCGCGCGAAGAATTGCTCATCAGTTCAAAATTACCAGGAAAAGCGCATGAATACGATAAGGCAATCAAAATGATTCAAGAATCGTTATATCGTATCGGCATTGATTATTTTGATAAATATCTGATTCACTGGCCGTTGCCTAAACAAGGCAAATACGAAGAAGCATGGCAAGCGTTGGTAGATGCACAAAAATTTGGTCTGATCAAAACGATTGGCGTATCGAACTTCTTACCAGAGCACCTTGAACGCATTATCGAAAAGACGGGTGTTACTCCTGCTACGAATCAAATTGAACGCCATCCCTACTTTAATAATAAAGAGTTGGTCGAAGCCAATAATGAACTGGGTATTGTAACAGAAGCTTGGAGTCCGTTTGGTCGTGAAATCAATGATGTATTGGAAAATGAAACCATTGTTGCGATTGCGGAAAAATATGGAAAAGAACCTGCTCAAATTATTATCCGTTGGAATTTGCAAAATAACGTTATGCCCATTGTAAAAGCTTCTTCTTTCAGTCATCAAAAAGCCAATCTCGATGCCTTTGATTTCGAATTAACAGAAGAAGACTGTCAAAAAATCGATGCTTTAGATAAAGGGGAAGCTGGCAGGGTAGAAGGACAACATCCAAATGAATATGAAGAGTTTGATTAAGATAATTTTTGAACAGGTGTAAGAGAAAGGAAGTTAAAAACGATGGTAGAAATTTTTTATACCGAAGAAAATAAACCCTTTCCTAACAATTCGCTCCCTGTCCTTTATTATCCTCAAGGAGTGGCTGATTTATTAGACAAGTCTGATCCAGCACAGAATGTACTGGCTCTATTTGAACAAAACGGTTATTCAAATGGTTGGGTGAATGGTATCTTTCCTTATCATCATTTTCATGCTACGACCCACGAAGTATTGGCTTGTATTGCTGGCGAAGCGACCATACAGCTGGGTGGTCCAGATGCAGAAAAGTACCCATTTACTCAAGGAGATGTGTTGCTCCTGCCAGCAGGCGTAGCTCATAAGCGGATAGATGCAAGTCATGATTTCAAGATAGTAGGCGCTTATCCTGAAGGGCTTGAACCAGATATGCAAAAAGGCGAAGCAGAAAATTATGAGGTCATCAAACAACTGATTGCTTCTGTTGTTCGGCCAGCTAAAGACCCAGTTGAAGGGGAAGATGGAGCAGTCATAAAGCATTGGACCTAGAAAATTATTCTAGGTCTTTTTTTCTTCTTTAAAGCACCGATTTTTTCTGGAAGGGAAGATTCAACATTTCTGATTCTATTGATTTTGAAAGGATGGAAGCGTATGCTTGAAAAGCGCAATAGAAATAGAGGAGGAAAAAAATGCTGAAATTAGAAAATGACCAATTACTTGTTGAAGTAGCTGCACAAGGAGCAGAGCTGCAAAAAATTTATCATAAAAAAGAAAAATTTGATTATCTTTGGGATGGAAATCCTGATTTTTGGGGAAGCCATGCACCGAATTTATTTCCAATTATTGGTCGTTTAAATGAGTACAAATACAACAAAGATGGACAAACTTACGAATTGCCGCAACATGGGTTTGCGAAAGATTTTGAATTTGAAGTAGCAGAATCTTCCGCTGCAAAAGCAGTGTTTGTGTTGAAATCAAATGAAGAAACACAAGCAATGTATCCATACGATTTTACTCTAACGATTACTTATAGTTTAGAAGGTCCTGAACTTAAGGTGGCTTATAAAGTGAAAAACCATTCCGCTGAAACAATGCCTTTTTCAATCGGAGGCCATCCTGCATTTAATATTCCAATGAATGGCGAAGGAACTTACGATGACTATACATTGACCATTGATCCTAAAAAAGAAGTGAGTTATTTCGAAATTGATCCAGTTCCTTACCGAAGCGGTGACAAGAAACCCTTTAAAGACATGGAAAACGGCATTTTAAAAATGAACCATGAAACATTCCGTGATGGACTGATCATTATAGATGAACCAAATATTGAAACGGTTACGTTAGCATCGCCTAACAATAAACACGGAGTCACAGTTGATGTTTCAGAGTTTCCTTATTTATGCTTATGGACTAAAGAACAAATGGATGCACCTTTTATTTGTATCGAACCATTCTATGGACTTCCAGATGTCATCGGAGAAGTTGGAACGCTTGAAGAAAAAGAAGGCATTATCTTGTTAGAAGCAGAAGAACAAAAAGATGTCGCCTTTACGATTGCAACATTCTAAGAATGAAATGAACCAAAAGCTCAACATTCATAAAAGCACAACTCGTTTTAAAAAGTATGCTGCCTCCCTAATATTAGGGGCGCAGCATACTTTTTTGTTTAAAATCAATATTTCTTTTTTGGGTGCCGATCAATTACTTCTGGGTATTTAGCAAGCAATTCTTCTCCAGCTGGCGTCAGTTGGTAACCTCTGATTTTGAAATATGGAGCGAGTTGCTCTTCTGTTAATTGTTCTTTAGCTAATTCCATTAACTCTGTTTTGTTCAGCTTAGAATAGCCAGTCAGTCCAAATTGTTTGAAAATGGCTTTTAACTGTGCAGCATTGAGGTGAGTTAATGAGTCAGTTGCCGAAAGTTCTTTCGCATAACCCATTTGTTGGACTTCATCTAATGCTTGTTTTGCGTTGATGCCGTAATCGTATTCAAAATATTTTGGAAAAACGCTCGTATTCGTAAATGTACCAAAATTTATGCGCCATAATAAAATAAGGTGACCAGGCAAGATATCTTCCTCGAAACGAATCATGTTTCGTTTTGGGACAGTATTTCCTGAGCCGATACTGACCGAGTTTAACCACTCTTCCAAATCACGGTTTGGCGATATATAAGGTGCTTCTGCATAATCCTGATAGAGTGAGAGAACGTTTTGTACGTCTTTGTTCTTTAAATCTAAATGACTATTTTGTTTATCGATGTTAGTTGTATTCATTAGAATCTCCTTTCCATGATAAATAATTATGATTCTCTTCTATTTTGATAAATGATAGAAGAGAAGTCAATAGATTTAAAAAGTATTCAGTCCTATTTTCTCACTATTTTTATATTTGTTTATTTATTATAGTTTAAGAAAAACGTAAACCGATATAAATATATTGTAATACGATAAATAAGGTGCTAAAGTAAAATAAATAATTATTAAATGAGGTGTTTTTTGTGAAAAAAGGTACTACACTCTTTTTAAAGTTAGCTGTTCTTCTTATCGGGCTTCCTATTCTTGCATTGAGTTTATTTGGACTGACTTGGTTAATTAATAATCCAGCAAGCCCAGCCTATAATCAATTATTATATCCCATTTTGATTGGTATATATGTATCTGTATTCCCATTTTTCGCTGCTTTATACCAAGCGTTTAAGCTATTAAATCATATTGATAGGAACCAATCTTTTTCTGATCTATCAGTTAAAGCGTTAAAAAATATCAAGTTTTGTGCACTGCTAATCAGTGGCTTATATTTGGTGATTTTGCCATTTATGTTTGGCTTAGCCCAAATGGATGATGCCCCTGGTCTAGTCTTAGTCGGAATGGTTCCTGTTTTTGCTTCACTGGTGATTGCCGTTTTTGCTGCAGTTCTGCAGAGGCTGTTACAAGAAGCAATTAAGATAAAATCAGAAAATGAATTAACGGTCTGAGGTGAATAATATGGCAATTATAATCAATATTGATGTGATGTTGGCTAAAAGAAAAATGAGCGTAACGGAACTTTCGGAGAAGGTTGGAATTACGATGGCGAATCTTTCTATATTAAAAAACGGAAAGGCAAAAGCGATTCGATTAACAACTTTAGAGGCAGTTTGTAAGGCCTTAGAATGTCAGCCTGGAGATATTTTGGAATACCAAAGGGATGAAGATGTTTAAAGGAAATAAATAAAGTAGGTTCAGATTCGTTTAACTAACGAGTAATTTAAATGGATAAATATTTTAAAGCTGGTCACGAAATAGTGAGCAGTTTTTTTTATTCTATTACAGTTTGAATACCTCAGGAAGATTCTGATTTAAAGGACACAATACGCAATTTTTTGGGATGAATTTAAATTTTAGTGCCAATTTTAGAAAAATGGGTATGACAAAATAAATTAAAAATGCTATAATGAAAACGCTTTGTGATACCAAGTTTCATTATTCGATACTTAGCTATTCGTAAAAGTAAAAACAAGAAAGCGTTAAAAGATAGTTCAATCGTTGTTGTTTCTTGAATTTGTTAATATTATTAGCATTCCTCATAGAAACCGTTAACTATAATTGAAAACGTTTTTCCGGGTAGATATTTTTGTAGAAAATGGAACAAGCAGCAAAATATAAGAATAACTAGAAATTAATGTTAAAAGGAGATGTCTATAATGAAAGTGGATTTACAAGCACAACCTTATAATTTAGATGAAACTGGAATAAAATGGGTGAAAGATACCATTGAAGAGATGACCATTGAAGAAAAAATTGGTCAACTATTTATCAACATGGGAGCTACTCGTGATGAAGATTACCTGAAAAGTGTTGTAAATGATTACCACATTGCTGGTGTACGTTACAATCCAGGTAAAGCTGAAGAAGTTTATTAACAAAATAGAATCTTGCAAGAAAACAGTAAAATTCCTTTATTGATCGCTGCTAATACAGAAGCAGGCGGAAACGGCGCTTGTACTGACGGAACGTACATTGGGCATGAAGTGAAAATTGCTGCAACAAATGATCCGAAATACGCATATGAAATGGGGCGTGTATCCGGAGTTGAAGCTGCTGCGATTGGATGCAACTGGAGTTTTGCTCCAATCGTTGACATCAACCGCAACTGGCGCAACCCAATCATCTCAACTCGTACTTGGTCAGCGGATGTAGACCAAACGATCGAACTGTCATTAGCTTACATGAAAGGGATTCAAGAAAGCGGCATTGCACCAGCTGCAAAACATTTCCCAGGAGATGGAATTGATGAACGTGATCAGCATTTATCATTTGCTCCAAACTCATTGTCGGTTGATGAATGGGATGCAACATTTGGAAAAGTATACAGCAGTTTATTCGAAGCGGGCTTACCTTCGATTATGGCTGGACACATTGGCTTGCCTGAATATGTCAGCTATTTCAATCCAGATGCAACCATTAAAGAAAGAACATTCCCTGCAACACTAAACAAGTATATTTTAATAGATTTATTGCGCGATAAAAATGGAATTCAATGGGTTAGTTGTTACGGATGCGAGCCACATGGTTGCTTTAACTTCTCCAATGAAACGTAAAGACATGTTGCCGGCAGCAGTTGCAGCTGGTTCAGACTTATTCTTGTTCTTTAATGATCCAGACGAAGATTTCCAATGAATGATGGAAGGGTACGAAAACGGCGTTATTACGGAAGACCGTTTACAAGAAGCGTTAACGCGTATTTTAGGAACTAAAGCAGCATTAGGTTTGCATAAAAAAATTAAAACTGAAATTATGCCGCCTAAAGAAGAAGCTTTAGCTAAGATCGGTTTACCTGAAAACAAGAAAATTGCTGAAGAAGTTGCGGACAAAGCAATTACTTTGGTTAAAAACAATGAAGATATTTTCCCGATTTCACCAGCAAAACAAAACCGTGTTTTATTAGTAGACATTAAAGGTGTAGAAGGCGGTTTTGGGGCTTTAATTGGTGGAGGTGGGCAAAAACCTTCTGAAATGTTGAAAGAAAGATTAGAAGCTGAAGGCTTTGAAGTCAGTATTTGAGAATCTGCGATGGATAAAATCATGAAGCTTCCTGAAAAAGAAATGAAAGCTGCCATCGCAAATGTTTACGCTCAAAAACGTCCGATTTCAGAATTAACAGATAACTATGACTTGATCATTAACTTGTCGGTGGTTAACCCAAATACGAATCAACGAATCCAATGGCCTGCAAGTAAAGGTACACCAGATATTCCATTCTACGTGCAAGAAGTACCGACAATCTTTATTTCATTATTGTCACCATTCCATTTGGCAGACGTACCTCAAGTTCAAACGTATATCAACACTTACGACAGCAAAGACTTCACAGTAGATGCTTTAGTAGAAAAAATGTTGGGACGTTCTGAATTCGCTGGCGTTAGTCCAGTTGACGCATTCTGTGGGTTTGAAGACACTAAATACTAAGAGTACATGATGCTTACCGCTTATTAGTCGTTAATTGGAGACTGATAAGGGAATAAGGGTCAAACAAAACAACCAAACAGGCTGAATCCTCTAAAGGATCCCGGCTGTTTGGTTGTTTTTTATTAAGTTTGTCAATAAAACAACAACTTTAGTTCAAAATTTACGGATATCGTAAGCTCGATATCTTTTTAATCTTTTACTACCTCGTTATCATCGTAACTAACCCAATCACTATAGCCGCCTGGATACAACTTGGGTTTCAAACCAGCTTCTTCCATGAATAACACATTGACTGTTCCGGTTATGCCTGAACCGCAGTGGACAATGATTTCCTCGTATTTATCAAGAGATTTGAACTTCTCGTTTATATTTTCGATATCTATTATCGTGCCTTCATTGACCAAATCCATCCAAGGATAGTTTAGAGCGTTAGGAATATGCCCAGGCAATTTATCTAAAGGCTCTATTTGTCCCGAATACCGTTCATGTGCTCTGGAATCGACAATGGCTGTAGAGGTTGATGCAGCAGCTGTTTTTACCTCTGAGATCTCAGCGATCATGGCTGAATTTAGATTTAAATTTAAAGATGTAGATATTCTAGGCTTTGTAATAGCTGTAGTCGTTTCTAGACCGTTATCAATCCAATGCTTGATGCCGCCTTCTAATAAAAATACGTTATCCTTACCAGCATATTTTAGCAGCCACCATAGTCTGCCCGCCATGGCCAAATTTCCATCATCATAAACGATGATTGTAGAGGAATCATTGATTCCTAAATTTTTCATCTCGTCAATAAAGATTTTCATATCGGGTAAGGGATGTCTGCCGCCATGAGGGCCAATTTCACCGGTCATCGTATTTTCCATGGAGACGAAGTGAGCTCTGCTAATATGTCCTTCTTTGTACTGATTAAAGCCTGCTTTCGCGTCATTCAACTCTGCGCGGGCGTCTAGTATGATCAAATCATCATTTAAACGATTCTCTAGCAACCACGATTGCGTAACAAAATTCTTCATATGTCCTCCTAAATAGATAAATTGTTGAAATAAATTACTAATCACACACTAAAACTGTTCAATTCGCATTTTTCTGAAAAAAATTCTTTGCAATGGTTGATAAGATAGTTTATTCAAAGTTACTGTAAAGGTTTGCTGCTACGGATGAGCATATATAAAAACCTTTATTAGGAAAGAACTTGACTGATTTATAAAAATTGGAACTAGATTGCTTTACTTGTTTTTTAATTAGGGAAAATTTTGATTTAAGCTAACAGAAACGAACTATAAGGCAATAAAGTTTTATTAAGGCTGACTTACGCTTGATTTGTTTTGGCTACAATTTTTAAGTAACGATAAACACTTGGCTCGGATACATTTAAAACTTCGGCTACTTGGGAGACTGCCCCCTTTAGTTGGAAGATTCCTTTCTTCTCTAACTGCTCTACGATATGAATTTTTGCTTCTTGATTTAGAAGAAAATTTTCATCAAAAATAGAAGGACCGATAATATCAGAAATGATGTCTTTTATGTTACTGGAAAGGACTTCTACAAATTCATCACTATTTTCCTGAGCAGTGCTTGGGGCTAGTTGGTTTGGATTTATTGTGTTATTTTCACTGTCCAAGACATCATCTTTTGCGTTTATGAGCTGAAGGATATCCTGTGCAATAGTTTTGTATTTTGTGTAGTTCGTATTAATGCAAAGCATTCCTTCCAATCTTCCTTGGTTATCTTTAATAAAAAAGGTAGAGCCTTGAATATGGTTGACGCCATTGGCTTTTGCTTTGTAATTTGTTACATAGTCGCTTTTCAAATATTCTTTTTTCTTTATTAATTCTAAAGCAAAACCAGTAAGCGGAGAATTTTTTGTTCTTCCGCTGATAGAGTTATTTTCAATGGCAGCGATATAAGACTGTTCTTCTTCTATCACATGAAACACGATTTCATGATTAGGGCCTAAAGTTTTACCTAAAAAACAAACTAAGCCTACATATTGATTAAATGTCTCTTTTTTCATTTTGGATTCTCCTTTTTTAATGTAAGTAACGTACAAATATTATATCATAATGATAAAAAAGTTACATCTTGACTTTATATTTTAATAATGATTATAATTTTTATTAATAATAATAAAAAGTTATTGACAGCGCTTTCCTATATGTTTATAGTAAAGGAAGAACACAAGGAGGTGATATATATGCAAACTGTGCCATCAGCAATAGGTCCTTATTCTGCTTATCGAAAAGCTGGGAATCTTCTTTTCACGTCAGGTCAATTGCCTATAGATCCTAAAACAAACCAATTAGAAGACAATTTTTCAGACCAATGTAAGAGATCTTTAATGAATATTCAATCTATTTTAGAACAAGAGAATTTGAAAATGGAAGATATTGTTAAGGTAACAGTTTTATTAAAGGACTTATCTTATTTTGAAGAAGTAAACAGGTTATTTGAAGAATTTTTTCAAAAACCTTATCCTACACGGACGGCTTTTGAAGTTTCAAAGCTTCCTAAAAACGCTCTAATTGAAATAGAAGCTATCGCGTTTTTGAAATGATTTTGCAAAGAATTCTAAACCATAAAAAATTTTGAATCACAATGAAAAGGTTTACAATTTCGTGTGTTTTTACTGAGAAAAAGGGAGGGAATTCGATGGATATTTTACTTGGAACGGTTTTATTATTAGCAGTACTGTCTTTTTTCACGATATTCAATTACAAAGCACCACATGGATCAAAAGCAATGGGAGCATTGGCTAACGCAGCTTGTGCAAGTTTTTTAGTGGAAGCCTTTCACTACGCTTTTTTTGGAAATGTGTTGAATTTAAAATTCTTAGGGGAAGTAGGTGCTGCTAATGGAAGCCTTGGCGGTGTAGCAGCAGCAATATTAGTTCCTTTAGCTTTAGGAGTTTCTCCAGTGTATGCTGTTTTAGTAGGACTTTCTTTATCAGGTATGGGAATATTACCTGGTTTTATCGCTGGTTATCTTATCTCTTTTGTTATTAAGAAGATGGAAGAAAAGATACCTGGTGGATTAGATTTAATCGTTATTATCGTGATTGGTGCTCCTTTAGCTCGTCTGATTGGAGCAATAAGTTCTCCTCTCGTAGATGCCACACTTCTTCAAATTGGTGAAATATTGACTTCTACTGCTAATTCTAGTCCTATAATGATGGGAATTATCTTAGGGGGAATTATCACAGTAGTTGCAACAGCTCCATTAAGTTCTATGGCATTAACGGCAATGTTAGGCTTAACAGGTGTTCCAATGGCTATAGGAGCATTAGCTGTATTTGGGTCATCCTTTATGAATTATGTTCTATTTAGCAGAATGAAATTTGGAAGCAAGAAAGATACCATATCTGTAGCTATAGAACCTTTAACTCAAGCAGACATTATTTCCGCTAATCCCCTTCCTGTTTATGGAACGAACTTTATTGGAGGAGCTGCAAGCGGAATTATCGTGGCACTTATGGGACTTGTAAATAATACTCCAGGTACGGCTACCCCAATTGCAGGTTTTGCAGTCATGTTCGCGTATAATCCAGCAGGAAAAGTACTGATTACTGCTTTAGGATGTATCATTGTAAGTGTAGCAAGCGGTTATCTTGGATCTTACATCTTTAAAAACACTAAAATCGTAACGGCTGAAGAAGTTAGAACAGGTGGAGGGTTAGCAAAAAAGAAAGCTATTGAAGTTATAACCTGACATTAAACTATAAATAAACAGATAGATATAAGATAAATGAGAACAGTTCAATAACTACGAGGGGAGGATAAATGAAGTGCTGGATATCAATAAAATCAGAACAAACGAAGATTACTATCATAAACGGATGATGGACAGAGGGATAGAAAAAGAAGTAATCGAGGACATAATAGATTTAGATAAAAATCGCAGAACTAAACTAAAAGAAGTTGAACGGTTGAGAAGCGAAAAAAATGCGGATAACAAAAGGATTCAGCAGTTGCAGAAAGAAGAGATCCATGCTGATAAAGTAATTTATGATACAAAAGAAAAAAATAAAGAAATCAAAAAGTTACAAGAACAACTAACGAAAATTGAAAAAAAGTTGTATGAACTTCTTATCACACTTCCGAATATAGCAGATGATAGTGTCCCTTTGGGAGACGATGAACAAGAAAATAAAGAAATACGTGTTAGAGGTGAGAGAAAAAACTTTGAATTTGAGCCGCTGCCTCATTACGAATTGGGAGAAAATCTAGGAATTCTTGATTTTGTAAGAGGATCGAAAGTTTCAGGTAATCGGTTTGTGTATTACAAAGGAATAGGAGCTAGGCTGGAAAGAGCTGTTTATAATTTTATGCTAGATTTACACACTAGGAACCATGGGTATACAGAAGTCATTCCTCCTTACTTAGTGAAAGAATCAGCGATGTTTGGTACAGGACAGTTTCCTAAATTCAAGGAAGATGTTTTTAGTATCGAAAATGAAAACTTAGTATTGATTCCAACTGCAGAGGTTCCGTTAACGAACTATTATGCTAATGAAATCATTGAATACGAAAAGCTGCCTATTTACTTTACAGCATTAAGTCCTTCATTTCGTTCAGAAGCTGGAAGTGCTGGAAGAGATACACGCGGTTTGATTCGGATGCATCAATTTCATAAAGTCGAAATGGTCAAGTTTACAGATAAAGAATCTTCTTTTGAAGAATTAGAAAAGATGACTCATGATGCTGAAGAAGTGCTGCAGGTATTAGGACTCTCATATAGAACTATTGTATTGTGTACAGGAGATATGGGCTTTTCTGCCACAAAAACTTATGATATAGAAGTTTGGTTTCCTTCGCAAAATACTTATCGAGAAATCTCTTCTTGTTCCAATTGTTTAGATTTTCAGGCACGAAGAGCTAAAATTCGATATCGGGATCAAAAAGGAAAAAGCGAGTATGCCCATACTTTAAACGGATCTGGATTAGCAGTAGGAAGAACAGTGGCTGCTATTTTAGAAAATTATCAACAGGCAGATGGCAGTATTCTTATTCCAACAGCTTTGATTCCATATATGGATGGCATTGAAGTAATTCGATGATTTCATATCTCAGCTATAAATTTGCGTGCCCCACAGTCAAATGAGAGCGTTTTAATCTGTTTGAAAGTTATATTCAGTAAAAATATTATTAATTTAAATCTTAGGAGGAAAATAATATGAGTGAACAAATTATTGCAGGTAAAACATTGGGAAATTGGGAAGAAGAAATACCAGTATTAAAAAACATCATGGAGACAGAGAGTGTTTTTTGGATCAATCGTTTCAAAAGCGATTTTGCAACGGCCTCAAAGAAAGTGGAACTTTCCAAAGCTGATGTAGACGATGCTGAAGAACGTTTAGCACGCTTTGCTTCCTTTATAGTAACTGCATTTCCAGAGACAGAAAAAACAAAAGGAATCATTGAATCGAAAATAACTGCTATACCGACAATGAAGGCAGAACTTGAACAATATTACGATACGATTATTGAAGGAAAACTACTATTGAAACGTGATGACACATTGCCGATTGCAGGCACGATCAAAGCAAGAGGGGCAATCTACGAAGTATTAAAACATGCAGAAACACTTGCGTTAGAAGAAGGTTTGCTGAAAAGCATCGATGAAGACTATATAATTTTCGCAAGCGATGAGTTTCGTGAGTTTTTTGCTAAACATAAAATCATGGTAGGAACTACTGGAAACCTAGGTATTAGTGTAGGGATAATGGGAGCAAAATTGGGATTTGAAGTTACTGTTCATATGTCTGTAGAAGCTAAGCAATGGAAAAAAGATTTATTAAGATCCCATGGTGTTACGGTAATTGAGCACAATACAAATTTTACAAAAGCAGTGGAAAATGGAAGGATGCAATCAGACCAAGATCCGACGTGTTACTTTGTTGATGACGAACATTCCATGGACCTGTTTTTAGGATATACAGTAGCTGGTAATCGTCTAAAAAAACAATTAGATGAACAAAGGGTGAAAGTTGATGAAGACCATCCATTATTTGTGTATTTGCCATGCGGAATCGGGGGCAGCCCAGGAGGTATTACATTCGGATTAAAACAAGTTTATGGAGATAATGTTCATTGTTTCTTCTCAGAACCAACACATATGCCTTCAATGATGCTAGGGTTGATTACAGATGAGTATGATGAAGTATCAATAGACGACTTTGATATTGATGGCAAAACTGGAATGGATGGATTAGCGGTTCCACGAACGTCCGGTTTTGTTTCAAAGTTAATGAAAAATTTCTTTGATGGCGGTTTTACATTGCAAGAAAAAGAAGCTCAGCATTTCTTGACAGCCATGATAGATAAAGAAGGTATTGGCTTAGAACCAGCAGCTTTAGCTGGTGTTCCAGGGGCTGCTCGTTTATTTAGTACAACAGAAGGGAAATGTTATCTGTCCGAAAAAGGATTAACTGAAAAGATGGGCCAAGCAACACATATTGCCTGGGCTACAGGAGGAAGTATGGTTCCTAAAGAGGATATGAAAGAGTTTTATAGACAAGGTTTAAAGAAAAGTGATGTTTTAAGCTAATCGAAATAAATTTCATGGAAATAAACAACTTGTTTTATCTTGAATAGCAGCGGCTAACAGCTTACTTTATTTTAAAAAAACAAAGAAGTAATCAAGAGTAGGAATCCTCATTACTACACTAAATAAAAGACAAAGAGCAATAACGAATAAAAGTCTCTTATTCAGCCTTAAAAAGTTGAGTAAGGGACTTTTTCGCATTATGTTACAACTACTTATTGGCTGAATTTTTGTAGGTAGTATTTTTAAGATACAAGGTATTACGTAAATTTAATAATTTGAGATTTTGATGCTTTATATAGCTAAAAAACATATGTATATGGTACTGTTTAAATCACTATTGTATGGCTATATAATTTTTGCGGTTTATAGATTTAAGATACATAGATTATTTATGAATAGCTGTGTATCTAATTTTTTCTAGAAAAATAGTACACCTTTTTAAGAAATAATATTCTAAACGTGAATATTATTTCTTAGTGTTCTCAGAACGTTGTTTACAATATTTTCCGGTGTTACGATGAGTTTGATAAAAATAAACTATTATACCGGAGGCGTATCAAATGTTGGAAACAAATTTAGAGCGAATTATTGATAATATCGAAACCCTAGCTACCTTTAATGCCACACCTGGAAATGGAGTCACCCGGTCCGCTTATTCAAAAGAAGATCAGCAAGCTAAAGAGTATTTAATTAATGAAATGAAAAAGCTTGGATTAACTATTTGGGAAGACGGCTTCTCAACTTTATTTGGACGCAAAGAAGGAAAATTAAAAGATGCGCCGGTTGTTATGATTGGTTCTCATTATGATTCTGTTGTTAATGGCGGTGCTTTCGATGGAGCAGCTGGTGTAGTTTCTGCATTAGAAACCATGCGTGTTTTATTGGAAAATAATATCGAAAACGATTATCCAATTGAATTGATTTTAATGAATGCAGAAGAAGGCGAAACTTTTGGACCGGGAACAGGTGTATCCAACTCACGTGCTATGGTGGGAACGATGACTGAACTGGAACTTAAGACGGTTAAAAACCGTCATGGACAAACGAAGTTAGAGGCGATGAAAGAATACGGACTAGATCCTGATTTAGAAAGTGCTAAAAGAGCGCCAAAATCAATTAAGAATTTCGTAGAATTGCACATTGAACAAGGGCCAATTTTAGAAAAAGATAACGTTGATGTTGGCTTAATTGAGTATTTACCAGGTATAGGCCGCTATAAGATGAGATTTCATGGAGAATTAGAGGATTCTACAGCTCCAATGGACAAACGCAAAGATGCGTTAGTAGCAGCTTCAAAATTCGTTATTGCTGTTAACGATATTATGAAAGGACTAGGATCAGGAATTGCTGGTACAGTTGGTGCCTTGGACATTTCTCCAAATTCTAATCAATTTATTCCAGATTATGTACAAGCATTAGTTGAAATCAGAACATTTGATAAAGCAATTCTCGATAGCACTGATTTGAAGGAAGAATTCCAGAGAATTTTAGCAGGTATCGAAGCAGAAACGGGTGTTCAAACTGAATTACTGGAAATGGCTCGTATTGGCTACCCTAACCCAACCCCGCCAAGTATGATGGATGCTGAAAATGTAGATAAAATGAAAGGGATCTGCGACACATTAGGTTATTCGCATGCTATTATTAATAATGGAACGGGACATGATGCTATGATCATGACTGATTTTGCACCTACAAATATGATTTATGTTCCAAGTAAAGAAGGTGTTTCTCATCATCCAGATGAATGGACAGATTATGCTGACTTGAAAAAAGGAGCAGATGTGTTGTTAAACTTGACGATGGATATTTGTATGGAAAATAAAGAAACAGAATTTTAAACGAAAGTGAAAGATCCTCGGAGATACCCTATAAATTCTTATGAATAAATCTAGTTAGATAGATCTTACTGTGCAGTTTAAACAGAGTAAGGTCTTTTTTATTTGAGAAAACGTATTATCATCTACAATCAATGAATGCTTATAAGAGTTGTAATTTATTTAGAAAAAGAAGCAGCAAATTGAAATAATAACAGTTCCATAAGAAATTTTTACATTCATCAAAGAGGTTTCTAAACATATTAGAGACTTTTAATATAAACCGTTCTTATGTTAAACTGATATATAACAGAATTTTGAATTTAGTTAACATAGGAGGCAATTGACCCATGAGATTAGAGCAGCTTATTAATAAGTACTACGATTCGCTAAATGAAAACGATTTATATGTCATCAGCTTCATTAGCCAAAACCTTGAATTATGCGGCGACAAAACGGTGTCTGAAATTGCTCAGTACTCGAATGTTTCAGCTTCAACGATTATTCGTATGGTTAAAAAACTTGGATTTAAAGGGTATAGCGAATTTCGCTACTTTTTAAAAGAAGAAATTAAAAGTATGGAAAATACTAAAGTTTCCAGCAACGATTATTTTAACTCTTCCACTGTATTAGAAGATGTCAAAGCTACTATCCGCCTATTTGAGCAAGATAAAAGTGCTGAAAAAATTTATGAATTAATGGTCAGTTCTAAACGGATTTTTGCTTATGGTACAGGTTATGGACAAGGATTGATGTTGAGCGAATTTTCAAGGTGCTTGATGAACAGTAACATTCATTTGATCATTATCCCTAGCAAGGTAGAACTGGAATTAATCGCTCAAAGTATCACATCAGATGACCTATTGTTTATTATAGGATTGTCAGGAAATGTAGATTCTATAGAACCAGTGCTTAAAAGCATCTCGCTTAAAGGAACGCCGATGGTTTCAGTGACAGTTTTTTCAAGGAACACACTATCCTACCTGACAGATTATAATCTTTATTATCAAGTATCAAATATGAACAAAACCAGTAATTTAAACAACACTTCTTTTTGTACATTGAATTTGGTTTTAAGTTTGTTGTATGAAGGATTCATTAATTACAGTAAAGATCATCCACAGTCTTTCCTGCAAGAAGAGTAACTTCTTAACGATTAAATGAGACTATTTTTATAAAAATAAAAGAATTATAAAAAGATTGCCAACATTGATTGTTGCCAATCTTTTTTAATACCTGCTGAAAGAATATAGCAGTACAAAAAAGCCTGAATAATAATTCAGAAAATGAACCAAAATCCGTGTTCTGGTTCATTAATTTATCTGCATGAAAGCGATTGATAAGTTTTGGACAAGATGATAATCTTTATTTAGCAAGTCGACTGTAAACGTTTACCAGTAAAAAGGAGGATGAACGGTTATCTTATATGGGTATAATAGTGAATCGTTTTATCAGAAAAAAATTAAAATTTAAAGAGGGTGGGGAATAAATGAGAACACAAATTCAAAAATTAGGAAAAACGTTGATGGGCCCGCTATCCATCATTGTAGCATCAGGGTTATTATTAGGCATCGTATCTATTCTGCAAAATCCAGCCATTGTTGGTGAAGGACTAGCTAATGCATATGCGATTCAAACATTTATAGGCGGAGCTCAAGCCATTGTGTCTACCATGTTTGGGTTGCTGCCAATTTTATTTGCTATTTCTGTTGCGACAGGTATGGCGAAAGAAGACAAAGAAATTGCTGGTTTTTCAGTGGTTATCGGATTTATTCTATTTCATGTAGTCATCAATTATTTGTTGCAGCTCAATAACATTACTGCAGAAAATACTTCTATTGAATACTTAACTAGTCAAGGCTTGAGCGACATACGTGCAGTAGAATTCGGTAGTGTCTATGAGACCATGTTAGGTGTCTTCACTTATCGGATGGGTGTTTTTGGCGGTATTGTAGTCGGTCTTTGGACAGCATTTATCCATAATCGGTATCATACAAAACAATTGCCTATAGCATTTAGTTTCTTTAGTGGAAATCGTTTTGTACCGATCGTCATTATTCTAACGATTCCGTTTCTTTCTATTATTTCTTATTTCGTATGGCCGTTCTTTAACATAGCAATCAATGGCTTAGGTAGT
Organism: Carnobacterium sp. CP1; assembly: GCF_001483965.1. Lineage (NCBI taxonomy): Bacteria > Bacillati > Bacillota > Bacilli > Lactobacillales > Carnobacteriaceae > Carnobacterium > Carnobacterium antarcticum. The sequence goes on along the minus strand of NZ_CP010796.1, from coordinate 1,603,118 downwards.
TTAATTGGGCAATCAGGTGCTTTTGGTTCCTTCATCTATGGTTTTTCAGAACGCTTATTGATTCCAACTGGGTTGCACCATGTGTTAAACCAATTGATTCGTTTCACACCACTTGGAGGAACAGCTATGGTTGATGGAGAAACAATTTCAGGAGCACTATCTATTTTTAACGCTGAAATGGCTTCGCCAAATATGAATTTAGTTGTATTACGGCAATCAACGAGATTCTTAACACAAGGGTATCACCCTTTTATGTTATTCGGTTTGCCTGGAGCATGTTATGCAATGTATAAAACAGCTTATCTAGAACAACGTCCGAAAATTAAAGGAATGCTCTTTGCTGCTGCATTGACTTCTTTTGTAACCGGTATAACGGAACCAATTGAATTCGCCTTTATTTTCATATCTCCAATTCTTTGGGTATTCCATGCCTTTATGTCAGGTCTGTCCTTCTTATTAATGACATTGATGAATGTCGCTGTAGGGAACGCCGGCGGAGGTATGATTGATTTAACGATTTTCGGTATTTTGCAAGGCACTTACACCAGGTGGTATTTATGTGTGGCAGTAGGTCTAGTTTATGCAGTTGTGTATTATTTTGTATTTAAATATGTGATTGAACGCTTTGATGTGAAAACTCCAGGTAGAACAAACGTTGCTGACGAAACTGAAGAGGATGCAGTCGTGGTATCAAATGATAATTTAGGAGCAAGTATTTTAAGCGCTCTAGGGGGCAAAGAAAACGTTGTTGAAATTGATAACTGTATCTCACGTTTACGTTTAGTACTAAAAGACACTTCTATCGTAAATGAACGGTTGTTAGCATCGACAGGGTCTATGGGATTAGTCAAGATCAACCAAAATAATATCCAAGTCGTTTATGGCGGGAAAGTGGAAAAAGCAGCTCAATCGCTAAAACAAGAGATAAAAGCACAAAAATAAGTATGGTAGAATAGAAATAGATAAAAAATAACTGCCTCAGCAATGAGAATGATGTAAAGTTGAGGCAGCTTAAAGGAGAAAAAAGAATATGCAAACAATTTTTGTAAAAGATTATGATGAAATGTCAAAGAAAGCTTTTGAAGTATTGAAAGAAGTTATTGAAGAAAACAAAGAACCGGTACTTTCTTTAAATACAGGAGGCACTCCTAGAGGGTTATTTAAGTATTTAGTAGAAGGGATAAACAATGGCCTAGATATCAGCAATGCTACCATCTTTAATCTAGATGAGTATGTAGGTCCAAAAAATGCTGTGTACACTGTTCGGACCTATATGTATGAAAACCTTTTTAATTTAATTCAAAACCAACCCAAACAGGCATACTTGATTGATGGAGAAACAGCAAACCCTGATCAAGAGATTGAACGATACAAAGAGCTTCTTTCCCAAAACAAAAGAGATATCCAAATACTAGGTCTTGGAACAAACGGACATATTGGGGCAAACGAACCAGGAACGCCATTTGATTCAACCATGTTTTTAGCTGAACACGAAGAATCGACTGTACAAAGCACGATGAAAGAATACGGCATTACTAGAGAAGAAGCACCGACTGAAATGTTTACATTAGGATTTTCAGAAATTTTAGATGCTGAGAAGGTACTGTTGTTAGTTTCAGGTGCACATAAAGCTGAAGCAGTCAAAGCGTTCTTAGAAGGCGAGATTACTCCAGATTGTCCTGTTACAGCTTTAAGAAATCACGATAATGTTATTGTTATCATCGATGAAGCTGCTGCTTCATTATTAGAAAAGTAAGTCTTGTGTTAAACCTTTAAATAATAGACGTAAAAAATCGGCAGAATTTCTTTGCCGATTTTTTATCTTTTTTACCAATAGAATCCATGCTTATTATACTCTTGGATAGAAGAAAAGTCAGAAAAATTTATGGAACTAAGTTAAGAAAGCAGTGCTATATACATACGGTATCAAGTATTCATAAGAAATTTTATCGCTATAGTTACTTATTTAAAACCGATAGAAGAACCATAAATTCAAACGTGCATTTTCAAATCATCTCCCATAGCCATTACCATACTGTTAATGTATTGATGAACAGCATCTGGAGATTCTGTTCCTTTTTCTGCGATAATATTGACGATTGCACTTCCAACGATCACGCCATCTGCTGCTTGAGAAATCTCTTTTGCTTGTTCGGGGGTGGAGATGCCAAAGCCAATGGCACAAGGAATGTCACTGACTTCTCTAACTTTTTTGATGATGTCTGCGATATTGGTGCTGATATTGCTGCGGACTCCTGTTACTCCAAGAGAAGAAACGACGTATAAAAATCCCGTAGCTTCTTTGGCGATTTTATGGATTCTTTCATCAGAAGAAGGAGCGATCATAGAGATGTGCTCAACACCGTATTGTCTGCAAGCACCAGAAATGACGTGTTTTTCCTCGAAGGGCATGTCTGGAACGATGATCCCGTCCACTCCAACTTCTTGGCAGCGGGCCATAAATTTATCCACGCCATACACAAAAACGGGATTGAGATAAGTCATCAAGACAAATGGTGTTGTGATGTCTTCGCGCAAATCCTGCACCATTTGAAAAATATCATCCACATTGATGCCATTTGATAGTGCCCGTTCGTCCGCTTGTTGGATGGCAGGACCTTCAGCTACAGGGTCAGAAAAAGGGATGCCGATTTCAATGAGGCTTGCGCCGGCGTCTACAGCTTTTCGAATGACCCGTTTAGTGGTAGCGATCGTGGGATCTCCAGCTGTAATAAAAGGAATAAAGGCTTTCTTATTTTTAAATGCTGCTGCTATTCTACTCATGAATATCCACTCCTTTGTAACGTGCAATGGCAGCCACGTCTTTGTCTCCTCGCCCGGATAAACAGACGACGATCACTTGATCTTTGTCCATTTCGGGAGCGATTTTTTTAGCATAGGCAATGGCATGCGAGCTTTCGATTGCGGGTATAATGCCTTCGGTTCTCGATAAGTAGCCAAAAGCTTCGACCGCTTCTTCATCGGTAATGGATACATAGGTCGCTCTGCCAATATCGTGCAAATTAGCATGCTCAGGACCAACTCCTGGGTAATCTAGACCCGCAGAAATAGAATGAACGGGAGCGATTTGTCCATAACTGTCTTGGCAGAAATAAGAGGACATGCCATGGAAAATACCTTGTGTCCCAACGGCGAGAGTAGCGGCTGTTTCTTTGGTATCAATTCCGCGGCCGGCAGCTTCACAGCCAATCAGTTGTACATCTTCATCTTCTATAAAATCATAAAACATTCCAATGGCGTTGCTTCCGCCTCCGATACAAGCCATGACCATATCTGGAAGTTTGTTTTCTCTTTCCAGAATCTGGACTTTTGTTTCTTCGCCGATGACTTTTTGGAAATCTCTTACCATGGTAGGGAAGGGGTGAGGACCCATCACTGAACCGATAGCATAGTGTGAATCTTCGAAATTAGAAGTCCAGTCTTTCATAGCTTCATTGACGGCATCTTTTAAAGTCCGCGTACCCGTAGTTACTGGAATGACTGTCGTGCCCAGCAGTTCCATCCGGAAAACATTCAATGCTTGTCTTTGGGTGTCTTCTTCTCCCATGTAAACTACGCACTCCATATCTATCAGAGCTGCAGCAGTAGCAGTGGCTACTCCATGTTGGCCAGCGCCTGTTTCAGCGATGATTCGGGTTTTTCCCATTTTTTTTGCTAGCAAAACCTGACCAAGCACATTATTGATTTTATGGGCGCCGGTATGATTCAAATCTTCTCTTTTTAAATAAATTTTTGCACCGCCAAGTTTTTTTGTCATTTTTTCAGCATAATACAAAAGAGAAGGGCGCCCAGCATAAGTGGCTAGCAAATGGTTCAGCTCAGCGTTAAAATCCGCATCCTCTTTATAAAAATCGTAAGCTGTTTCCAATTCCGCAATGGCATTCATCACCGTTTCTGGAATAAATTGCCCACCGTGTTTTCCAAAATAGTTTTTCATGCTGTAACCTCCTGTATATTTGATAACAATTGAATAATCTTATTTCTGTCTTTGTATCCATCGGTTTCAACACCGCTGGAAATATCAACGGCATAAGGATGCAGCTGTTGAATGGCTTGCTTGATGTTTTGAGGGTTCAAGCCGCCTGCTAAAAAATAGTCTTCTTTTTTATCTCTCAACATTTCCCAGTTGAACGTTTTTCCTGTTCCGCCCATCTTGTTTCCGTGATAGGCATCATAAAGCAAGTAGTCAGCTGCATAGGACCGATTCAGATTGGATTCAGAAGAGACTCGAACGGCTTTGATGATTTTTGCATCTGTCTGTTGTGCCAATTCTTTTAAGTACTGGTCGTCTTCATCCCCATGCAGCTGAATCAAATCGATGACTTGTTCATTCACTAGCTGCAAAATCGATTCGACGGGTTCATTCACAAAAACGCCCACCGTTTGTATCCGACGGTCCAGATGGCGACGGAGAATTTCTGCTTCTTGAAAAGTGATTCTCCGAGGGCTTTTTGCAAATACAAAGCCAGCAAAATCGGGCAAAGTTTCATTTAAAATAGCACTATCTTCCAAACGGCGGATGCCGCAGATTTTGACTTTTGTTTTAGACACTCAAGACACCACGTAATTCTGCTAATTTCGCTTGTTTATCTGTTGCTTGCATCAATGTTTCGCCAATTAGAACACCATTTACGGCCTTTTCTTCTAACAGGGATATGTCTGCTCGCGTTTTAATTCCGCTTTCCGCTATAAAAAGGATATTTTGGGGCACCTGATTTCGAAGCAGAACAGCATTTTGGATATCGACTTCAAATGTCTTCAAGTTTCGGTTGTTGACGCCGATGATGCGTGGATTTATGGATAAGGATTTTTTGAGTTCTGACTGAGAATGAACTTCTACCAAGGCTGACATTCCTAGAGTGTGTGCCAACTCTTGATACCGTTTCAGTTCTTCAGTTTCCAATAAAGCAGCGATCAACAGAATGGCATCAGCACCAATAACTTTGGATTCATAAATTTGGTACTCGTCGACGATAAAGTCTTTTCTTAAAATCGGAATCGAAGTAGTCCGTTTGATTTTAGATAAAAATTTATTTTCACCTTGGAAAAAATCCGGTTCAGTCAATACCGATAGCGCAGCTGCTCCAGCAGCTTCATAGGATTGAGCAATCGTTTGATATGGAAAATCCACTGCGATCACACCTTTTGATGGTGAAGCTTTTTTTACTTCACAAATGAAACTCATATTTGATGCTGCTAAAGCTGTTTCAAAAGGAAAATCTTGTTCAATAGGCAATGCAAAGGCTTGTTTTTTTAAATCTTCTAAAGCGAGTTTTTCTTTTGCGCGTGCCACTCGGTGTTTGGTTGCGGCTGAGATTTTATCGAGTATCATTATTTATTCACCTCATTTGAAAGTTGTTTGAATTGCTCCATTTTTGCTAAAGCTTGTCCGCTGTCGATCAAGTCTGCAGCTTGCAAGATAGCTTCCATAATGGAAAGATTATCTTTAGCTAAGTAAATAGAGAGCCCGGCATTGCAGATAACGGTGTCTCGTTTGGCTCCTGTTTCTCCAGAAAGAACTGCTAATGTAATGCGGGCATTTTCTTCAGGACCGCCGCCAGTCAACTCTTCTTTATGGCAATAGTCAAATCCATATTCTGCAGGATCAAACTGGAAATGGCGGATAGTGCCGTTTCGGATTTCAGAAACTTCTGTGGTGGTCGTCAGCGTGATTTCGTCTAATCCGTCATTTCCGCAGAAAACCATCGCTTTTTCCATTCCCAAATTTTTAAGCACTTCGGCTAAAGGTTTTACCAATTGTGTATTGTATACTCCCAGCATTTGCATTCGAGCACCCGCAGGATTTGCCAAAGGTCCGAGCAAATTGAAAAGAGTTCTGATTCCAATTTCTTTGCGCACAGGAGCAGCATATTTCATTGCCGGATGATAGGTGGGAGCGAACATAAAGCACATGCCTAACTCTTCTAATATTTTTTCGCTCTGCAAAGCCGTTAGATGGATATTGATGCCCAATGCTTCAAGCACATCTGCACTGCCGCTTTTGCTGGAAGCACTGCGATTTCCATGTTTCGCTATAGGGACCCCAGCTGCAGCAATCACAAAAGCAGAAGTAGTAGAAATGTTGAAGGTATAAGCTTCGTCGCCTCCTGTACCTACGATATCAAGAGTATTTGCCAAAGAATGAACTTTTTCAGAATAGTTTCTCATTACTGAAGCTGAAGCCGTGATTTCTTCTACGGTTTCACCTTTCAGACGCAAAGCCGTGAGGTAAGCGGAAATTTGAGCGTTCGTCGCTTTGCCATCCATGATTTCTGCCATTGCTTCTGTAGTTCGTTCGTAGCTCAAGTGCTCGCCATTCATTAATTCAGAAATGGCTGTTTTAATACCTGCATTCTTTATTGGGGAAGTCATTGTCTCAGGAGTCTTTAGTTGTTTGAGAGCCATTTTTTATCATCCTTTCTATTGATCAATTAGGTCCATATACGTATGTTTTCGTACAAAAAAAGCTCTTGTCCCTCTATAAAAAAGGGACAAGAGCTTAGACTCCTGCGATACCACCCAAATTGGCGCTGTTATAGCGCCCACTCGTTTTACATACTATCATATGTACCCTGCTTGTTAACGGATAGGGTTTCCCGTCAGCTCCTACTATGATTTCAGAGCTGCCCTCTCTAGTCCATTCAAGAAAATTCCTGTTGCCGTATTCTCACCATTGACGGCTCTCTTTAAACATTCATCATTCTCTACTACTCTAGATTATCGGTTTGGTTAAAATTGATTAAGTTAGATTCATTTAAATTTAATGTTTTGTTAATATACCGAGAAGTATAGTTCAACTTTTTATAAGTGTCAACCTTTATGATAAAAGAATAAAAAGATGCCAGTAAATAAAACCACTGGCACCAAATAGGTAAAAGTATGCTCATATTTAATGATTTTATAAAAATTTGAAACAGTAAAACAACTATTCACTTACATTAACAGCTTTTTGTTTTGTAAAAGAAGATTTGTTCAATTCAGCAGCTTTTAAATTATCTTTTTTCATTTGTTTAAAGTACCACACGAACATTAAAATATAAGCCGCTAATGCTGCTACAGATAACAAGATTAAGGATAGATCCATAGTGTCGACCGCTTTCCCTAATAATACAGCTAACATTTTTTCTAAAGGATCCGAATCGACAGAACTAAATAACTGTCCTTCTGATAAACCAGCAGGGAAGTTATTCATCGCAATAGATGCTGATGTAAGGAAATTTCCTATAAGAGTGGCTGCCCATAAGAATAATGGAATCATGATCGTACCAATAATGGTCATACGGATTACTTTTCCTTTAGTAACAATCAACAAGGCAGGGGTTAGGACCGTTAATAAAATTCCTCCTAAAGGAAGGACTTGGTTTCCTGGAAGAACCATCGCGATAATTAAAAGAATAGGAGCTAAAATATTAGCTACTGCCCATACCTCGGCTCTTGAAGCAAGAATCGGCCAATCGATGGCGATAAATAATTTTCGGCCTCGTAAACGTTTGCTCATTAAAGTAGTAACTCCATCTGATAATGGTTCAATAGCAGGACCGAACCAACCGCCAACATAAGCAAACAGTTCCAAAGCAACTCCTGCAGTAAACGCTAGAGTGAAGATTTCTTGAGGACTTTGTTGTCCTAATAAGCCAATAAACAGGCCTAAATAAACACCAATGGCAAATTTACTGCCCCAAAAACCAATTTTTTTATTTAAAATTTCAGCATTAAAATCATATTTATCGATAAAAGGAATACAGATATCAATTAATTTATTAAAGACCATTACGATAGGAGCTACTAGTAAAGATGGATGCGCTGTCGTAGTGATATTTGTTTCTTCGTAGTCTAGTAATTCGTTGATTGTCGGTTTCATGACATCCGCATTGATCAACATAAGGGCATAGATAAAGACTACAAAAATGGAAGTTATAAAAATGTTGTTATTAGAGTATTCTAAAATAATCAATCCTATAATAGATATATTCCAAATATTAAATAAATCAACATTTAGGGTTTGAGTAAGGGACGTAAACAATAGAATTAAATTCATAATGATACAAATGAACGCAAAATATAGGGTATACATAGATCCCCATGTAATCACAGCTAGAGGTGCCCACCCTAAATCGGTTATAGACAAAGAGACACCAGTAGATTCAACAAAGCTATTTAAAGCTGGTCCAAACGCACCGGTTAGTAAGGATATAATAGCGCCCATACCGGTTAATGCAATGGCCATTCTGAGACCGCCTTCAATTGATTTTGAAAAAGAAACTTTAAATACTAACGATAGTAACGTAATAACAATAAACATCATAGCAGGTGCGCCTAATCCAATGAAAAAGTTAAATCCTGCATTTAGTGCATCAAACATATTCAACATCCCCTTTAATTTTCGTAAATGCGTAACCGGTTACGAATTTTGAGGACGTTTACAATTTATCACATTTAACTTTTAAACACAAGGGAAAATATTTGAGTTGACAAACGCTTTCAAAAGGAGTTATGATAATAAGCGTAATCGGTTACGTTATTTTCAAAGAGGAGTTTAAAGTATGACAACAATACGCGATGTAGCAAAGTTAGCAAATGTTTCTACTGCTACTGTTTCTAGAATCATTAATGGAAAGGGAGAAGCAAGCCCTGAAACTATTAAACGTGTAAATAAGGTAATAAAAGAAGTAGGCTATAGACCTAATTCATTAGCTAAAAGCTTATCAAAGCGAGATTCAAATTTGATAGCTTTAATAATACCCACTTTAAATAATCCTTTTTTTCCAGAATTAGTTGAAGCAATTGAAACCGCAGCTAGTAAATATGGATACAACTTATATCTTTGTAATAGTGAAGACCAACGATCAAAAGTTGAGTACTTTCTCGATTCAATCGTAGATCATTATGCATGTGGAGCAATTATTAATTCGTTACATGTCAATGAAGAGGATTTAAAACGTTTAGAAGAACGGGGGATCCCCACAATTACAATCGATAGAACACAATTTTCACATCCTTATTCTGCCGTTGGAGTAAACCATAAAGATGGCGGATACCAAGCTGTTTCTCATTTAGTTAAAAACAATAACTGTAAGAAAATCGTTTTTTTGTCGGGACCAGATGGTGAAAAAAGCTCTTTAGATCGTTTAGAGGGTTACAGAGAGGCTTTAAAGGAAAATAAAATAAAAGATTTTGAAAAAATTGTTTATGGCAATTTTGAAACGGTTAGTGGATATGAAGCAATTAATGAATTAATTAAAAATGGTTGTATTTTTGATGCCATTTTTAGTTCTAATGACGCAATGGCATTTGGTGCTATTAGAGCATGTATCGATGCAGGCTTAAAAATACCAGAACAAGTAAAAATCATTGGATATGATAATGTTTTGCTTTCAAGTTATTTTTATCCCAAATTAACTACTGTTAGTCAGCATAAATCACGTATTGGAGAACTTACGATTAAAGAATTGGACCGTTTGATAAACGAACCAAACAGTAAGCCCAAAAAATATAATCTTTCTCCTGATTTAATAGTCAGAGAGTCATCAAATAATAGGAGTGTAAAAAATGAATAAACTAGGACCATCATTAATGTGCACGGATTTGGGAAATGTAGAACAAGATATTAAAGAATTAGACAATGCAGCAGTGGATTTTTATCACATTGATGTTATGGATGGGGTTTTTGTTCCGAATTTTGGTCTTAACCCCGACTTTGTTAAAAGAGTTCGGGAAATAACTGAAAAACCACTTGATGTACATTTAATGGTGACAGACCCAAGTCGCTATATCGATACATTTGCAGAAGCAGGTGCAGATATGATTTCTATACATGCTGAAGCAACATCTAATTTACAAGGCGACTTAGCAAGAATCCAAGCACATGGTTTGAAAGCAGGGGTAGCCATCAATCCTGCTACTTCACTGGATGTATTGGAATACGTCTATGACGTAACCGATTACGTAGTTGTGATGACGGTAAATCCAGGGTTTGCAGGTCAAAAATTTATACCGGCTACCTATGATAAAATCCAGGAGCTTAGTGATCAAATAAAAAAACGCGGGCTGCAAATTGAAATACAAGTAGATGGAAATATTGGAGAGAATACGATTCCTAAATGTAAGGATAATGGAGCAACGATGTACATCGGCGGATCAAGTGCGGTATACAATAGCACAGGAACACTTAAAGAAAATGTCCAAAAGACAAAACAATTATTAGCGTAGGGAGGAAGTAAAGATGAATTATGATGTAGTCGTACTTGGGAGTATCAACATGGATGTACGTGTGGAAACGAATAACTATCCTGAATATAGTGAAACTGTTTTCGCAAATAAAATAGAAATGCTGCCTGGAGGAAAAGGTTCAAACCAAGCCGTTAGCGTAGCGAAACAAGGGAAGAAATTAGCTTTTTTAGGTGCTGTTGGTCAAGATAGCGCGGGCAACCAAATGCTTCAAAACCTAGAAAATAAAGGTATTTCAACTAGCAATATTTTGCAAACAGATAAAGCAGGTACAGGAACTTTTGTAGCGATTGTTGATAACAGTGGTGAAAATACAATGGTTGGTACGATGGGCGCTAACGAAAAACTTCTAAAAGAAGACATAAGAGAAGTTTTTTCAGATATTGATGCTAAGATTTTATTATTGCAAATGGAAACGAGTAAAGAGTCTATTATTGAGACTATGAAAATTGCGAAAGAAAAAAAGATGTACACTATTTTAGATCCTGCTCCTGCAGATGGGTATTTTGAGGAAGCTCTTAAGTATGCAAGTTTGGTTACTCCTAACCAGCAAGAAACAGAAAAAATAACTGGAATCAAAGTAGTAGATGAAGAGACAGCATTTGAAGCAGCTAAAAAAATACATGCCATGGGAGTTCCTGATGTTATCGTTAAAATGGGGAACAAGGGCAGTTTAGTATACAAAAATGGAGAAAAGATTTTAGTTGATTCAATCAAAGTCAGGGCAGTTGATACGGTTGGAGCTGGAGACACTTTTGCTGGAGCACTAGCAGCCGCATTAGTTGATACAGATGATTTAGTAGAAGCTGTACGATTTGCAAACATAGCAGCTGGCATCAAAGTTTCTAGGTTCGGGGGACAAGAAGCTATACCGACTAGAGAAGAAGTTATAGCATACCAAAAAGAAGCTATAACACAATAAAAATACTAGAGACAGCTAAAAGAAGATGAAGAGAGTAAAAAGTTTAATTTATTAAGAAACCATTTGAGTTTTACCTAAAGAAAAGCTAAAGGCAACTTGTTACCATTAGCATCAATGAAACCAAAAAAGTTTAGTAATGAGTATGGCAAATGAATAGTCCATTGCCATACTCATTTTTTTACAGTAAAAGCTAAGTGTAACCTATCCAGATGTTAAATTTCTATCGTTAAGATAGGCAAATCCTTTTTGAATGCTGTAAGGAGTTTAAATCCACATTTTTACTAACGAAATATGAGATAGAACTCTTTGAACTGCTTTTTTATTTTATCTTTATGGGCTTTTGAGGTATGTTTTTGCATTCTAGGCGTCAAAATCTCTAAAGATTAGAAATTAAAGTTGACAAAATAAATGAGAGATGTTAAATTAGCGTTACATTAAATTTTGGTTATAATAAAATTTGAATTGAGTGGAACGCAATGATAAGAAAAGTACATTTAAGCGGAATCTTTACAGAGAGCCCTGGTAGCTGAAAAAGGGAAGAGAAAGCTGAATGGAAAATGGTCTTTGAGTGGAACAATTGAACGTTCTAGTGAGTTTTTCATAGAACTTTAGGTTGTTACGGGTGCACCCGTTACAGTGCTACAGTATGGCGAGTAGTTTTTTGCTTTAGTACTGGAAAAGGTGGGAACTGTGAAGTTTTCATAAACCAAGGTGGTAACACGAAATCAATGATTCCGTCCTTGCACAAAAGATTTTTCTTTTGTGTGGGGGCGGATTTTTTTGTTTGCAAATAGAAATAAAGCTGGAGGGTATGCAGATGTCATTAGTTGTAAGAACAGGTCCACAAGAATATGAATGCGGAATCGGCGTTTTAGATTCCTTAACAAGCAAATTAAAAGCACGAGGTATTCGTAAAGCTGTGATCGTTCATGGAACAAACTCTTGGAAAAGAGCAGAAACGTATTTATCCCATCTGATCAACAGTGAGATCACATTAGAATTTGTAGCATTCAATGGGGAATGTACCTATGAAGAAGTGAATCGAATCGTGGAACGGCTAAAAGAAACCCACGCAGAGGCAATTATTGGAGTAGGTGGCGGTAAGCTGATGGATACCGTCAAATATGCTGCAGAAAAAATTACTGGGGTTCAATCGATTTTGATTCCGACGTTAGCCAGCAACTGTGCCCCATGGACGCCCTTAAGCGTGATGTATACAGCAGATGGCGTTTGCTTAGGGTTTGATATTCACACGAAACAAGTAGCCTTATTGGCTATTGAACCGAGTTTGTTACTAGATGCACCGGTCAATTACTTTGTGGCCGGAGTAGCGGATACCTTGGCTAAATGGTATGAATCGGATGTCATCTTGTCTCGACCAGAGCACCAAACAAATGCATTGCTGCTGATTTCTCGTGCTGCAGCGTTAAATTGCAGAGATACCATCGTCAACTATGGCCAGCAAGCTGTTGCAGATATTCAAACTCACTCGCTTACTCCAGCCTTTATCCAAGTGTGTGAAACCATTATTGCGGTCAGCGGTTTGGTCGGAGGCTTGGGAGATGAATACGCACGTACGACGATTGCTCATGCGGTTCACGATAAACTAACTATTTTTCCTGAAACTCATGTCTTTTTACACGGCGAAAAAGTCGCTTACGGGATTATGGTTCAGTTAGCGTTTGAAGAAAAATGGGTAGAAGTAGCTCGATTAGCTGTTTTTTATGAATCGCTGCAGTTGCCAAAAACCTTAACCGATTTGAACTTAAGTCGTTTGACGGACGATCAATTAGCGGCATTTACGGCTAGCGTAGCCTTAGACAATAACCTTATTCAATCTGGTTACGAGGCAGCAAAAGAAGACATCCAAAAAGCCATTCATTCTTTAGAAGATTATTTAGGGATAAAAGTAGTTAGTGAAACTAAAATGGGGGAATCTTTATGATCACATTTGAGCCGTCAGATGCGTTAAAGCGGCTTCCAAATCAGTTCTTTACTCGTTTGCGTTCAAAAGCCGCTAAACTTATCGAACAAGGATACGACGTGATCGACTTAGGCATCGGAAATCCTGATTTGCCAACGCCAGCTTTTATCGTTGATGAGTTAAAAGCAGCAGCGGATAATCCAGTGAACGATCGGTACGGACCCTATCGAGGGTATGACTATTTAAGAGAAGCTGTTGCAGCATATTACTGGCGCGAATACGGAGTTGAGGTAGATCCTGAAACCGAAGTAGCCGTATTGCATGGGTCAAAAGCGGGAATTGTGAGCATTAGTCAGTGTTTGCTGAATCCTGGAGATACAGTCTTATTGCCAAACCCTGCTTATCCAGATTACTTATCGGGTATTGCTTTAGCAGATGCTGAAATTGCTTCACTGCCGTTATTAGCTGAAAACAATTTTTTACCTGAATACGGTTTAGTCGGTCCAACGATTGCTGCCAAAGCGAAATTGTTGTTTCTAAATTACCCGAATAACCCAACAGCCGCCACAGCGACTGCAGAATTTTTCGCAGATACTGTTGCCTTTGCCCAAAAGAATCAGATTTGTGTGGCACATGATTTTGCTTATGGGACGATCGGGTTTGATGGCGAAAAACCCTTAAGTTTTTTACAGACGCCTGGAGCAAAAGAAGTCGGGATCGAGTTTTTCACTTTATCGAAATCACACAATATGGCTGGATGGCGCATTGGATTTGCCGTCGGAAATACATCGGTTATCGAAAGTTTGAATGTGATGCAAGACCATACGAATGTCAGTTTATATGGAGGAATCCAGCAAGCAGCGGCCAAAGCCTTAAGGGGAGACCAAACCACAGTAAAAGAATTAACCGCTATTTACGAAAAACGCAGAAACCTATTTCTCGCTGAATTGGAACAGACTGGATTAGAAATTCAAAAGCCCAAAGGTTCTTTTTATGTATGGATAAAGGCACCAGACGGATTTACATCAGCAGAATTTTTTGATGTCTTGCTAAATGAAGCGCATGTGATCGTGGCAACTGGGGATGGGTTCGGGACGTTGGGTGAAGGATATGTTCGTGTAGGGCTGTCACAAGCAGATGACCAAATCCTCGAAGCAGCAAAAAGAATCGCTCAGTTAACTCTATTTAAAGCACCAATAGCAGAAAAAACACTTGTTAGGAGGACACTATCATGAAACGAAAACTAGGAATGATCACAACGTTAGCCATCGGAGCCATTTTGACAGGATGCAGTGGAAATGAAGCAGCTTCTTCAGAAAAAGAAGGGTTGTTGAGCGATGGCGTATTAACCGTCGGCGTAACAGCTGGTCCGCATGAAGATATTGTAAATGAAGTCAAAAAATTGGCGGCAGAAGATGGGTTTGAGATCGAGGTGGTCTCATTTACAGATTTTGTTAAACCGAATACAGCTTTAGAAGAAGGCGAATTAGACATTAATTCCTTTCAAACAGGTATTTTTTTAGACAGTGTGGTAGCAGAAAGCGGATATGAATTAACCAAAGCGGAACCGACCATAACGATTCCGATGGGCATCTACTCTGAAGCTTATCAGGATATTAGTGATATCAAAGAAGGAGACACCATCGGTATCCCAAATTCACCTACTCAAGAGGGACGTGCATTGCAATTATTTGAAGAAGCCGGATTGATCACATTACCAGAAGGTTCTGGAGTAGAAGTCATTATCAGTGACATTGTTGAAAATCCTTTAAATCTAACCTTCCTTACTTCAGAGGCGGCCCAATTGCCTTCCCAACTGCAAGATTTAGGAGCGGCAGGCATCAATTCAAATTATGTATTGGATGCTGAAATGGATCCTGAAGAATATGGTTTGTTAATGGAAAATGTCGACGATTTGGTACAAGCCAATTACGTTGTTTCCCGCACCGAGAATAAAGATGATGAAGCGTTAGCGCAATTTATCGACTACTATAAAACGGACGAGATCAAACAATTTATTGAAAAGGAATTTAAAGGCGCGGTCGTTCCTTCGTGGTAAAAAACTAGTTGGTTAAGGACTACGGCAATTTCTCCAGTATGAAAATGACAGAATTGTTTCTTTAATGTAAGGCAGATTTGTTTAAATACTAATTAGAAAGAGGGAATGAAAATGACAGTAGCTGCAGAAAAATCAACCAGAACCGTTGCACCATTTAGAGGAGATCAAGTAGGGAGTTTCTTACGTCCAAGAGCGTTGAAAGACGCTCGCCAAGCTTTTGTGTCAGGAAGTATTTCTTCAGAAGAATTGCGTAAAGCGGAAGATGAAGAAATCAACAGACTGGTCGATAAACAAGTGGAAGTGGGACTCAAAGCAGTAACTGATGGTGAGTTCCGCAGAAGCTGGTGGCATTTAGATTTCCTAGAAGGCTTAACAGGAATTGAAGGCTATGTGCCAGAACACGGCTATTTCTTTGAAGGAGTAGAAACGGAAAAATACGATGTTCGAAATACAGGAAAAATCGCTTTCAATCCGAACCATCCTTTTTTTAAAGACTTTGTCTATTTAAAAGAAAGTGTAGGCGACAGAGCGCTGCCGAAAGCAACGATTCCTAGTCCAAACCAATTGCTGCACCAAGGCATTCGTGATGAAACTATTTACCCAACAGTAGAAGCTTTTTGCAAAGATATTCAACAAGCGTACCGTGAAACGATTCAAGAGTTTTATCGCTTAGGCTGCCGTTATTTACAAATCGACGATTGTTTCTGGGGTGTATTGTGTTACGACAAAGTGGTAGAAGATATTTCTGAAGAAGAATTAACCAATTTGAAAGAATTGTCTGCAAAAAATGTGCAAGGCATTTTGAAAGATAAACCGGCTGACTTAGTGATCACCACACACATTTGCCGCGGAAACTATGCTTCTACCTTTGCTGGGAGCGGAGCTTACGAACCGGTGGCTAAAGAGTTGTTTGGCCAAACAGATTACGATGGCTACTTTTTAGAATACGATACTGAACGATCTGGCGGTTTTGAACCGTTGCGTTTTTATAAAGGCCAAGGTCAAATCGTGTTAGGGCTGATAACGTCTAAAACCGGTGAGTTGGAAGCAAAAGAAGACATCAAAGCACGTATCCAAGAAGCCGCCAAATATGTTCCATTAGAGCAGCTTTGCTTGAGTACACAATGCGGTTTTGCTTCAACAGAAGAAGGAAACCATTTAACCGAAGAAGAGCAGTGGAATAAAGTGAAATTGGTACTAGAAGTTGCCCAAGAAGTTTGGGGAAATTAACCGTTGAAAATGGAAAAAATTAGGAGGAATGCAGCATGGCAAAAGTAGAAAGTTTTGAATTAGATCATAATTTGGTGAAAGCACCGTATGTACGTGTAGCGGGAGTGGAAAAAAGCGGTAAAGGCAGTATTGTTCAAAAATATGATTTGCGCTTTTTGCAGCCGAATCAAGATGCATTGCCTACAGCAGCTCTGCATACATTAGAACATTTGTTAGCGACTTACTTGCGAGATGAGCTGGAAGGAATTATTGACATTTCGCCGATGGGCTGCCGTACCGGATTTTATTTGATCAAATGGGAGGAAGATTCGCCCGAAGTTGTAGCAGCAGCTTTAGAGAAAACCTTGCAACGTGTTTTAGAAACAGAAGATGTTCCAGCTGTATCCCCAACTTCTTGCGGAAATTACAAAGACCATTCTTTATTTGCGGCGAAAGAATACGCAAAGATCGTACTAGAAAAAGGCCTTAGCAGAGATCCATTTGAACGTGTATTTGCATAATGTCACTCTTAGGAGGTAAGCACTAATGATCGGAATTGATTTGTCTGGCAAAGTAGCTTTGGTAACCGGCGGAAAAAGCGGGATAGGAAAAGCGGTCGTAGACAGTTTGCTGGAAGCCGGGGCTTTTGTGGTTTCTGGAGATTTAGGTTATAAAGAAGGCTTCGAACTGGAAACAGACCGATTTGCCGTTTCAAAATTGAATGTTGCTTCAGAAGCGTCAGTCCAGAGCTGGTTGGAGAGTACAATAGCAGCTTTTGGTAAAGTCGACATTCTAGTGAACAGCGCGGGTATTTCAACTATGGATTTAGTGGTAGACAGCCAAACTTCTGACTGGGACAAAGTCATGGATGTGAATGCCAAAGGAGTATTTTTGACTTCAAAGTATGTCGGAAAGCTTATGCAAGAAGTTGGGAATGGCGGTCGGATCATTCAGATTGCTTCACAAGCTGGAAAAAACGGCTATACCGCACTAGGCACCTATACAGCTTCTAAACACGCTGTTTTGGGGTTCACCAAAACGATGGCAAAAGAGCTGGCAAAAGACAATATCTTGGTCAATGCTGTCTGTCCTGGAGTTGTCGAAACAGAAATGAAGCATCGTGAAAGAGTAGAAGGCGGACTTATCAGAGGCATGACGCCTGAAGAAATTTATGCTGAGGACTGTTCGCAAATACCGCTTGGTCGCACAGCAGCAGCATCGGAAGTTGCGAGTGTGGTTCTATTCTTAGCAAGCCACTTGTCAGCATATATGACAGGACAAGCGATCAACGTGACCGGCGGCATGACTATGCATTAAGAAAGGACGATGAGGTATGAAAAAAAGACAAAGCGTTCTATCATCCATTTTAATCACAACAGCTCTTGTATTGGCTGCCTGCAGTTCAACAGGAGATGCGTCAGAAACCGAATCTTCGAAAAACGATTCGAGCGAATCACAAACAATAGTGATCGGAGCCCAAGCATCAGATGTTCAAATTTGGGAATACATTGCTCGATCCGATGCTGCAAAAGAAGCAGGAGTCACATTAGAAGTTGAAGAAGTAAACGGCGGTCCTCAATTGAATACGGCGACCGTTGAAGGCGAAGTGGATGTCAATGCCTTTCAATCATGGGCATACTTAAACTCATTTAATGAAGAGAGCGGGTCCGATTTAACTGCTTTTGCAACAACTTACTTAGAACCAATGGGCATCTACACTGACAAATTTGACGCTATAAAAGATGTGAGCGAAGGCTCTGTTGTGGCGATTGCCGACAATCCATCGAATGCTTCAAGAGGCTTATTATTGCTCGAAGCAGCAGGGTTGATCACATTACCCGATGACTTTGATGCATTAGGCACAACCAGTGATATCATCGAGAATCCTAAAAATTTAATCTTTGTTGAAATCGATGATACAACCGGTCCGCGAGTGCTGCAAGATGTAGACTTGGTCTTGATCGGAAATACGGTTGCACTGGAAGGCGAATTGAATGTCTTGGAAGATTCAATCTTCCATGAAGAGATCAACGACGAAACAAAAAATAACGTTAATATTCTGGTTACACAAAAAGCGAATGCCGCTAATGAAGATGTTCTGAAATTAGGCGAACTGTACCACGATGAAGAAGTTCAAGAATATATCGAAGAACAATTTGACGGCACAAAAGTCCCTGTCAAAAAAGACATTTCTTATTTAGAAGACTAACAAGAAAGATAGGCTCTTTGTCCAATTGTGTTGGTAATTCTTAGGGAGCGAAATTTCTTCCAGGATTTATGTGTTTGCTTGTAGAAAGCTATGGGACCTCCTGGAGAAGACTTATGTCTTCAGGTTTTCAAGCCTCTTCATGGCTACAAGCAGCCACTATTCCTCCAAAATTTCAAGATTGTAGCATACAGTCATTTTAGTTGCCAGCCTCAAAAAGGATAGAACCTAAAAATGCAGCAATCGATCATTAGTTGATCCATTGCTGTATTTTTTTGATTAATTGAGCTGACCGATATTTATTTGGTGTAGAAAGGAAAAAAAGAAGTACCTTGAAACCATTAGTGATACCGTTACCATTTCTTTGTTTAGAGGAATTGAACCAAAAGATTAAAAGACCAATAAAGTAGTTTTGATAAACAAATCTCTAATTCGTGATAAATTAGCTTGAAATGCTTTTAATTCTGTGGCATACTAAGCAAGTACTTACGAAATGTAAGTGAATGATTGACGGTCCACCTTCAATTAAATAAATCAACGGAGGAAATACATTGAGCAGTAAATCAGTATTCACTCGAATGAGCGAAGCGTTATTCGGAAAAAAAGAAGAAACAATAATAGAAGAAAAGGGGAAAAAAATTATGAAAATCGGTATTATCTCAGGAAGCGTACGCGAAGGAAGAAACTCAGAAGCAGTAACACAATGGATTTATGATTTTGCAGTAAACAGAAACGATGAAGGAGTAGAATACGAAATCGTTGAGTTAGCTGATTATGATCTACCGCTATTGGGAGCTAAACTTCCTGAAGAGCGTCAAGCAGCAGCAGGTGCAGCTATTCAAGCATGGTCTGAAAAAATGGCTTCATTTGATGGATATGTATTTATCACTCCAGAATACAATCATGCAGTAGGTGGAGCATTAAAAAATGCTACTGACTTCTTAAAACCAGAAGTAGCGAATAAAGCAGCAGCATTGGTTGGATACGGCAGCTTAGGCGGCGCACGTGCTCACGAAAATATGCGTTCGATCTTAGGCGAATTGAGTGTTGCTACTGTCCACACGACAACAAACTTCTCTATAATGTCTGACTTTGAAAACATGAGTATTTTCAAACCAAATGACTACAATAAAGTTAATGCACAAGGTATGTTTGATGACTTATTGCTATGGTCACAAGCTTTCAGCACAATCAGATAAGCATAAAAATATAGAATAAATGCCCTTCAAGGTAGTCGCGATAAAAAGTGACTGCTATACTTGAAGGGCGTTTTTTATGGAGAAGTTTTTTATTTGATTGTCCAATAATGTGCTACACTAAGACAAAAAGCAGTTTCAGTCAATCATTTAACAACAAGTGAACACGACTAGATAATGAAATGTCCAAGGAGGAAATGTATAATGAAAGGGTATTCAAAAAAGCCGCACAAGATGAATTATCAACTATCTTTGGTTGCTTTTTCTCATATCAAGGGACAAGCGAAAGATTTAGAGTTTCATTCTCACCAACACTATGAACTTTATTTTTTTCATGGAAGAGAATGCAAATATTTGATCAATAATCAGATATATGATTTAAAACCTGGAGACATGTTGTTTTTAGATGGTTTGGATTTGCATAAAGCACATGTAACGGGCAATAAAGAGTTATACGTCGGTATGCTGCCTTTTGATGCGATGGCTTCTTTAGAAAAAGTCATCGAATTCTGTCATGAAGCAAACGATGTAGCTAAGAAATTAGCCGAACATGGGATAAAATTGTATTACCACAATCATCACATCGAATTAAAAAAATACGATGGAAAATATTTGTTGGATATTATCCGTGAAGAAGCTCCTTTATTAGGTTTTGAATTGGATGTCCACTGGGTACAACGCGGCGGTAAAAACCCGGTTTCTGTATTAAAAGACTATGCTGGAAAAGTAGATCTAGTGCATTTGAAAGATTATCGAGTCGCTAGTATCCCTCCGGAAGCTTTTGATGCTTTAAAAGAAGGGGACTACGAAACCTTTATGACGGCATTTGCCAATATCATTCAATTTGCGGAATTAGGCCAAGGCAGTTTAGATTTGCCAGAGATCATTGAACAAAGTATCGCCAGTGGAACACGTTATTTATTGGTGGAGCAAGATGATCAATATGGACGCGACCCATTCGACTGTTTGATTACTTCACGCGATTATTTGTACAACGCAGGCTACAAAAACTTATTTTAAATCTAGGAAATAAACGATATATGGGGCTAAGAGTTCGACGCTTAGCTCCATATATTTGTTAAGTTTATAATCAGAAGAATAAAAAAATAGTTGGTGGAAGGATGATCGAAATGAAGCAAGACGGAATGAACTATGCACCAAAAGGCAAGCCAAATCCAGTAGTTGAACCCGGTGAGTTTAATTTTGCCGTAACAGCTTTGGATCACGGACATATCAATGGGATGACCAATGGATTGCTGGAAGCAGGAGCAACATTAAAATGGGTCTATGACCCAGATCCAGAAAAAGTAGCCGCTTATCAAGAACAATTTCCTGAAGCGGCAGTAGCGGAATCATTAGAAGCCATTCTTGCGGATCCAGCGGTTCAATTAGTTGCAGCTGCCGTTATTCCAAATTTACGCAGTGAGATGGGCAATCGAGTGATGCGGGCCGGAAAAGATTATTTTACGGATAAAACAGCTTTCACAACGATGGCGCAATTGGAAGAAACTAAAAAAGTTGTTGCTGAAACAGGCCGCAAGTTTTTTGTTTACTTTAGTGAACGCCTGCATGTTGAAGGAGCAGTTTTTGCAGGACAATTGATCAAAGACGGTAAAATTGGAGAAGTCATTCAAGTGACCGGTTTTGGTCCACATCGTTTGGACAAAGACATACGCCCAGACTGGTTCTTTAAGAAAGAACAATATGGCGGAATCTTGTGCGACATCGGCAGCCACCAAATTGAACAGTTCTTGTATTATACCGGCAATGAAAATGCTGAAGTTCTGCACAGTAAAGTCGGAAACTATGCTAATCCCGACACTCCTGAACTGGAAGATTATGGAGATGCAACATTCCTAGGCGACAATGGAGCAACTTTCATCTTTAAAGTCGATTGGTTTACACCAGATGGCTTAAGCACTTGGGGAGATGGCCGAACATTTATTACGGGGACTAAAGGAACGATTGAAGTTCGCAAATACCTTGATGTAGCGCGTGAAGAAACCGGCGATCATTTGTATTTGGTTACTGCAGAAGGAGAGGAACATTATTCTCTAACGGGAGAAGTAGGCTTCCCATTCTTTGGCGAAATGATCAAAGACTGTATCAACCGTACTGAAAAGGCTATGACACAAGAGCATATTTTTAAAGCTCAAGAGTTGTGCTTGATTTCGCAAGAAAAAGCAATGGTTATTCCAACAAAAAAATAAACAACTTATCCTTAACAAACGAAAAGCCGCATCAAAAATCCTATTATGGATTTCTGATGCGGCTTTTTCTTAGCTTATTTTGCTGAATCTAAATAATTTTGATAGAATTCTTCTACTTTAGCTGGATCGGCTACTAACTCATTTCCAGTGTCGACTAACGGACTAACAGTCGAGTAAGCTTTTAATTTCAAACCATCGTAAGCAGAACTGATTTCATCTTGGTTGATGGAGTAAAGAATCGATTTACGCAAATCGGCACTATCAGAAACATCCCGTCCATTGGTATTGAACAACATGTACGTTACACCATTACTTGGCATACTTTGTAATGTTAAGCTGTCTTCGCCTTCAACAACGTCATATTTTGTTTCATCTAATCCATACAATAAGTGGATTTCACCAGAACGTAAAGCAGATAGGGCACTATCCGCATCTCCGATAAAACGAACCGTCACATTAGCAATCTGTGCTTCGTTTTCTGTTCCAGCCATATAAGCCGGATTTTTTTGGAAAGTTGCGGCATAGTCGTCTTTTTGGATCATGATGTAAGGACCGCTGGCATACAAATGATTGTCATATGTTTCGCCTTTTGTTACGGTCCGTTGGTCTCCGTAAGGGATATCAGTAGTGATATCAAAGTTTTCGATATCGTATGTGTTGATGCTTTCAACTTGTTCTTGTGACACGATTCCTGCAGATTGGTGCGCCAAGTAGTTTAAGACTTGCGGGAAAGGTTCTGTTGTGGTCATTTTGATCACTTGGTAATTTCCTGAAGCATTATCAACTTGTTCTGCATCTTCTACAACTGCAGCAATAGGAGCTTCTAAACCAGCTTCTAAAGCTTCTTTGACAGACCCGCTGCCGTCAGACAACTGAGCATTTTCAAGTTCAGTAAGATCTGTAACCAAGCTAGCCGAGTCGATGTGCTCATGTAAACTGTACGTCCGGTGGTCTGGTACAGAATTCGGATTTTTTGCGCGGTTTAATGAGAAAATAGCATCTTGACCACTGACCATTTTACCAGTATCGACAGCTTGTCCATCTTCAACGGCTGCAAAATTAATATCATCGCGTAAAATGAAGTAGTAATCCGAGTTGCCGTCTGCGATTGCGTGGTTGTAACTTAAAGAGCCATCAGAAACAACTTTGTCATCATCTGTTAAGTTCACTAAGCGGACATACATATTCGTATTCAATTGATTAATCGATCCGTCATTGCCTTTGATAGGGTCTAATGAAGTCAAATCTCCCATCGTTTGCGTCAACAGCAGGGATTCTGTATCGTTCAAAGCCGTGTCGTTAAATTGCACGTTTTCCCAAGCAAAAGCACGCGATTTTGACAAACGAATAGAATCAGGCTTTAAGAGTTCGCTGTTAAATGCTTGAGCTTTTAAAGAAGTATAAAGCGGGGCGATATAAGCATTTTCAGTAACTAAGACATCTTCTAATCCTTTATACGTTTGAGTATACTCATCAGCAGTTTGCAGAGCTGCTTCATCAATCAAAGCATCTACTTCGCTGTTTGACATGCTGCTGTTATCGCCGTCTGTAATAAATAAAGAACGCACAGCATAGTCAGGATTTCCGGTTACAGTTGTCCAGCTTGAGATCGCTAGATCATAATTACCAGCTTCTTTTTGGGTTTGGAAACTAGCATAGTCCGGCTGAGTATTCAATTTTACATCGAAGCCATTTTTGATCAATTGATCTCTGACGATATTCATGTCGGTTTCATTGCTTGAAGTGCCTAATAGTTCAATCGTATTTTTTTCCGTTGTTTCACTAGTTGAAGCAGAGTTGCCGTTGCTCGCTTGGTCTTCTGTTTGAACACCACAAGCTGCTAATAAAACCACACCAGCTGTAAGAGTTAGTAGAGATAATAATCGTTTTTTCATTGCACTTAACCTCCAAGTTTTTTTATTGTCTATAAAACAAAGATAATGAACCCTTATTAATTCAATTTTGGATCGGTGGCATCTCGGATACCATCGCCCAAGAAATTAAACGATAAAACCAGCAGGATAATCGCTAACCCTGGATAGATCGCCAAATACGGACTAGTCTCTAAGTATTGGCTGCCGATCCTTAAAATATTTCCCCACTCTGGAATGTGAGCTTCAACCCCGAGTCCAAGATAACTTAAACTGCTTGTCGAAATAACGGCCGTTCCGATTGTTAACGTTGAACGAACGATCATTGGAGCCATCGCATTCGGGATAACATGCCTTGAAATGATCCGGCCGTTAGTTTGTCCCAAAGCCCGAGCTGATTCAATGTATTCCAAATTGCTGACTTGCATGACATTGGCTCGCATCGTTCTAGCATAAGATGGAATCGAGCCTAAACTTAATGCAATGACTAAGTTCGTTGTTGAAGCGCCAAATGCCGCTATGATCGTAATGGCTAACAGCATGCCGGGAATGGCGTAAAGCACATCCAATAATCGCATGATTACGTTGTCGGTCGTACGGCCGTAAAAACCAGATATTGCGCCTAAAACGCCGCCAACGACTAAAGGAATGGCGGTTGCGATCAAACCGACAGACAACGAAATTTGTGTGCCGAAAATAATTCTTGAAAAAACATCGCGTCCATAATTATCCGTGCCAAAAGGATAACGTAAAGAAGGACTTTTCAAAATCGAGCTGTAGTCATTTTGAACCGCAAAAGAATAACTAAACGTCCAATTACAGGTAACCGCCAGCATGATCAAAAAAGTAATGAACAGCAGTCCAAGCAAAGCGGCTTGATTTTTGATCAACTTTTCGCGAATACTGGTTTGACGTTTCCCTATGTGGTCGGGTTTATTATTTTGATACAAAGAAGCTGCGACAAAAAAGACAAGTATGTTCCCTGTAAGACCGGTCAGCGCCAGTATGAGCAACGTTATTTTTTGAACCGTTGGCTGCCAGTCAAACCATCTTTGTCCAAAGGCTAAAACGAAGCTATGGAAAATCAGAGAAGCAATCATCAGATAAAAGAGCGGTAAAAAAGTGTTCGATACAAACGGTTTGAACACATTCAATGCCGTCACAGCAATGACGAGTACATCTACCAACACCATATAAATAGCATAAATCAGGCTAGTCGTTAGTGTTTTTTTCAGCGTGATGATTCCTGAAATAAAAGCAAAGATATTTCCAATCAAAAGACTAAAGAGCATGACCACTGAAAGGATTTTAACTGAAGGAAGTTTTATTTCAGCATGGAAATCGTCTTTTTTGACCATTTGGAGTAACCATTGGTGTACTAAACTGACGAGTACATTTAAAACACCTATTCCTAGAATCACCGGTTTAAATCCAAACGGCTGAAATTGAATGCTCAGCAGTACCCATAATACGGCATACCCCCAAGTCAATCCATTGTTGAAGCGGATTTGTTGGTAAACCAAATTTGTTTGGTATGATTTCACTTAAGAGACACCTGCTTTCATCGTCCGCTTTTGATCCGAGAACGAATTCGTGGATCAATAAAGCTGTAAAGTAAGTCAATAAAGACATTGACCATCGATAAGATAACGGCGATATAAATAACGCCGCCCATAACACTTGGGATATCTGGAACAAACTGTTTATCGACAATATAGCTCCCTACACCATTGATATTAAATACTTTTTCCGTCACAGAGGAGCCGCCCAGCATTCCGCCAAACTGTAAGCCAATAATCGTAACGATCGGAATCAAAGCGTTTGGTACGGCATGCCGCAGAATAACTCTTCTAGTTGACAGGCCTTTAGCTCGGGCTGTCAAAATGTAATCTTCATTGATGACTTCCAGTGTCGATGAACGGGTCATTCGCGCAACCGAAGCCATCAAGCCCGTTCCCAGAACAACGGCTGGCATAATAAGAGAAACCAGATTGTCCGCATTGTAAGTAGCCGGCAGCCACCCTAAGTTGATAGAGAATGTCAAAATAAAGATCAATCCTTGCCAGAAACTAGGAATGGATATTCCGATCAAAGCAATCAACATAAAAAGATGGTCAAACGTTGTGTTAGCTTTAACCGCTGCATAAATTCCAGCAGGGAGAGCAACTACAACGGAAAGCGCCAAGGCGAATAAAGTCAATTGTAAAGTGACTGGGAAGCGACGCATGATCATTGTTACAACACGTTCATTTCCTTCAAAAGCATTGCCTAGATCAAATGTGAAAATACCTTTGATGGTTCGGCCCAACTGGATCAGATAAGGATCATCTAAGCCATGAACAGCATTAAAGTTGATAATTTGTTCAGGCGTTGCTTGTACTCCTAAAATGTTTGTCGCTGAATCTGAAGGCGATAAGTACAATAAAGTAAAGACGATAATGGTAACGCCGATAATAACGAACACCATCATAATTAAGCGATCAACAATGTAGCGCAACGTAGGAATAGAGACGATCAACAAGAGTACATACATAGGCAAGCCCAGAAATAGAGACAAAACAAAACCCAGCGGCTGCTGCAGCCATTTGACGGTTTCATTCAAGAAACTGGGCTGCTCGCTAGTTGATTCTTGGTAATAAGCCAATGTACGCTCCTTTAGTTCTTTTTGATAAGCCGTCTGATAAAGTTCATTCACTCTTTTTTCCATCTGTGCTTTCGAGCTGTTTTGCTGCAGAAAATCAGCCTTTCGTTTTTCTTGGTTCAGAAGGTTTTCCTTTAAAGCCGCTGCCGCACCGCTTTCTTCAAATGTTCGTTTGATTTTTTTCTCCACAGCGTGTAATTCAGATAAGCGATTCTTTAGTAAGTAGCGGATGAGCACGAGCAGTTGAAACGGGAAGCTGAGCAAACCTAAACCCAAGGCAATAATGCGTTGCTGAGAAGCTTCTTGATAAGATTGACTGATCGTTTGCAGCCAATTTGGTTTGGCGTGCATGGCATTTCCTCCTTTCGGTTTTTTATTTTTTTAGTGATTCGTTAGATGTGATTTTTCCTGAAAAACAAACAAAAAAGCCCTTAAACGGCTCTTCTTCATATGATGAAGAGCTGTTTAAGGGCAAAATGCAATATTTTACGGTTCCACCTTAATGGTTACAAAGAGAAAAAGAACTGCCATTCTTGTTTTACTTTGTATGCTTAATTCGGTACGGCGCCATAAATAACAGACGGATATACCGATTTGCTGTAACGGGCAAACCCGATATGGTCTAAAGAAATGTCCATTCAACCATACAACTCCAAGATGCACTTCCAAATTTTCTTCCAGATCCCTTTCCACCAGACGGGACTCGCTGTGCTGTCATCCAACTTGTACTTTTCTTTTCATCGTTTTTCAGAGGTGTTCACTTGTCTAACTAGACATAAATATAGCAAACACTCTTATATTCGTCAAGCGATTAAGTGGAAAACTTTTAATTAGTAAGTAACGGGGTTTATTTTTAGATTGAATCGTGTTACATTTCTAAGCAAGAGAACTGCCATTTAATACCTAAAACAGCCTAAACAGGATCATCTTTATTTATTTTGACTAAGAATGGTTAAAGGAGTCGCTTATGGAAACGCTATTGAATGTAAACAATTTATCTGTCTCTTTTACGACAGGAAGCAGTACACAGCAAGTCACCTCGAATGTTTCTTTCGCAGTTAAAAAAGGAGAAACACTGGGAATCGTTGGAGAATCTGGCAGCGGAAAGAGCGTAACGGCTCGCTCGATTATGGGGTTGTTAGCGCCCAATGCCTATGTTCATTCTAAAAGCAATATTGTATTTATGGGGAAAGATTTGCTTAGCCTGCCTGAGAAAAAAATGAGAGGTATACGGGGAAAAGATATCGGGATGATTTTTCAAGATCCGATGACTTCTTTGAACCCAACGATGACAGTCGGAAGCCAAATCACTGAAACGATTCTTTATCATGAAAAATTATCGAAAATAGAAGCAGAAATCCGAGCAAAAGACATTATGCATCATGTTGGGATCACTGATGTAGACGTACGGTACAAACAGTATGCCCATGAATTTTCAGGAGGCATGCGTCAGCGGATGATGATTGCTTTAGCGTTAGTCTGCAAACCGGCACTGTTGATCGCAGATGAACCGACAACAGCATTAGACGTCACGATCCAAGCTCAAATTTTGGACTTATTAAAAGAGGTTCAAGAGAAGTTTGGGACAGCGATTATTTTGATCACACATGACTTTGGTGTTGTAGCAAATATGTGCGATCAAGTGATCGTTATGAAAAATGGCCAAGTAGTAGAAACAGGCGAAACAAAAGACGTTTTTCAGCACCCGAAAGAAGCGTATACTAAAATGCTTTTGGCTGCCATTCCCAATTTGCATAAAGAAAAGTCAGAACGACATAAAAAAAAGCTGGCAGAAATCCACTCAGGAAAACGAAAAAAACTGCTAGACGTTTCTCATCTAGAAAAACATTTCCCTTTAGGAAAAACCGGTCTATTAAAAGCAGTGGATGACATCAGCTTTGCCATTTATGAAGGGGAAACCCTTGGCTTAGTTGGTGAATCTGGCTCTGGAAAATCGACTACCGGAAGAACGATTCTTCGTTTGCATGAAGCCACTGGCGGAGAAACCTTGTATCAAGGGTTTGACTTGAACCATCTGTCTCCAAAAGAATTAAAAACGATGCGCAAGCACATGCAGATCATCTTTCAAGATCCGTATGCTTCTTTGAATCCGCGAATGAAAATTCAAGATATTATTGGTGAAGCTTTGGATATCCACCATTTAGCCAAAAACAAAAAAGAACGCAATGCTAAAGTAGCTGAATTGTTGCGTCTCGTTGGACTAAATGAAGAATTTGCACAGCGTTATCCGCATGAATTCTCAGGCGGTCAAAGACAGCGAATTGGTATCGCACGAGCTTTAGCAGTAGATCCTGCATTTATTGTCCTCGATGAACCATTATCAGCATTAGATGCGTCTATTCAAGCACAAATTGTTGAACTTTTAGAAGAGCTGCAAGAAAGACTAGGGTTATCCTATTTATTTATTGCTCATGACTTAGCGATGGTCAAGCAGATATCAGACCGAGTAGCTGTGATGTACAATGGTCGAATCGTAGAATTAGCCGATGCGGAAGAATTATTTTCAAATCCCATTCATCCGTATACGAAAAAACTATTAGCTGCCATTCCAGTTCCAGACCCAGCTTATGAGGCGACTAAAAAACCAATAAGTGCAGCGACCGATGAAGAAGCTGGATTTCATTCAGAAAAAAGTGTCTTTAAAGAAGTCAGCCCTCATCATTGGGTAGCTCAATGAACTGAAAAAAATAAAAAAAGGTTTAAATCAAAGGGAAATTTGATTTAAGCCTTTTTTTACGGATACATATGAAATCATCTGTAAAAAAGAGATCTGTTCCAACCTCTATTAAATAATACTGCTTTTAATCCTGCTGCTATTCTTTTAGTTGAGGTACTAAATAAATATTCTGCACATATACCTACAGTTTAAATTAAATTGAGCAAGTTGCTTATGTCTGTTCTAATTGATTGATTTTTTTTGTTAAGTTAAAGAAAAGCTTTCCGTAGAGGATTAAAATAATCAGGAAACAAATGGTTATTGGAATACCGCTGATAAGGGATCTGGTAGTGAATAAATTTGATAATAGAAGAAAAAGCAAGATAAGTGACATAGTCATTCCGAACCAGGTCCAATGCATTCTTACCTTTTTCAATAAACCAATCATCGAATCCTTGTCCGTAAAGATTTCAAGATTTTGAGTTTCGTCTGTACTAAGTTTTCTGAAGTAAATCCAACTGCCTTGAAATATAGGATAAGAGTAAACAGCTTCCCAACCAGCATCTTCAAAAATAGCCAAATATTCATCTAAATCTTCTAAAGTTTCTTTGTAGTCAATACGATAAACATAGTTTGCCGGTTTACCTTGTTCAAATTGGTACTGAAAGTTTTTATATTTAGAAAAATGCCAGCCTTCTAAAGCCATATTATGCAGAAAATCCTGCTCTTTTTCCAGTTGATCTACTGTAATGAATTTAAATACTTTTTTCTCCATGATTATAGACCTCCTTTAGAGTTTAGATAGAGTTCCTCAATACGTGCTTTCTCACTATCTAAAATCTCTTTTCCTAAGGGTGTGATTTGATAAATTTTTCGGTTGCTTTCTTCTTTTACTGGTTCGATCAAACCGTCATTTTTCATCTTTGATAAAGTTCCATAAATAGTTCCCGGACCTAATGAAATACGTTTTTTAGTCAGCTTTTCAACATAATCAATAATGGCATATCCATGTTTCGGTGTAACTAAAGATAGAAGGATATAGAATGCAGTTTCAGTCATCGGAATATAAGAATGTTTCAATTTTTTGTTGTTCAATATATCACACCTCGATGTATTTGGTAAGTATAGTATATCACGCTGCGATATATATTGTGAAAGAAAAGGTATCGTAACGCGATGCTGTTTATCCTTAGTATTGCGGAGTGCTACTCCAGATATAATATGGATACCTTATAGACTAATGAAAATAAAAAAGAACAATAGTATAGTCAGCGATTCTTCTAATTGATTGAAAGTGACACTAGTGTTACAATGAGAAATGTAAACACACTAATTAATTAGAGGAGGAGAAAGAAATGTGGCTGCACACTCATTTAACAGCTTTTATACTTTTATTTATAGCCGTTTTAGTAAAATTACTTAACCAGGATAAAGAGATGAAACCACTCTTGATGGTCATACGGGTGATTTATCTTATCTTGATCGTAACGGGAGCACGTTTAGTCTTTTATACATTCGAATCTCAAATGGTATTAACGATAGTGAAGATTTTACTTGGGTTAAGCACAATTGGTATTTGTGAAATGGCCTTTAGCAAAAAAGGCACAAAAGCGATGAAAAATGGACTAGTTGGTTTACTAGTAATAACTGCAATTGTCGGGTTAGTACTAGCAGGCGGACGACCGTTTATATCTTAATAGAATTAGAAAAGAACATGACAAAAAAGGTGCCTCAAAAACAACAGTTTCTGAGGCACCTTTTTTGTCTAATTTCAATGTATACATAGCATTTCTCGAAAAAGTTGCTACTTATTTGTATTGGCTATGAAAAGAGAAGGAGTCATACCCGTCACTTTTTTAAACACTTTCCCAAAATAATTGGAATCATTAAAACCAACGAGTAAAGCAATTTCAGTAATGGATAGACTTCCTTTTTCTAAATAAGGTTTTGCTTCTTCTATTTTTTTGTAATGAATATATTGTGTTAGCGTCATGTGTGTTTCGCTTTTAAACTTACGGGACAAATGAGCTGGATTGACATAAATTTTTTTCGCGATTTCTTCCAACGTTAATGGATAATCGATGTGCAGCAAAATATAATGAATCGCTCTTTTGACAATATCACTGTACTCTGGATTTGAATACGTACGTACACTTTCGCTGTATTCCATTAAGAGCGCTCTTCTAATTTCATATAACGTTGGCAGATCCTTGGTGCGTTCAATCATGATGGCAAATTTTTCAGAAATGCTGTGCAGATAGATAGGGTGGACTCCGCCTTTTTCAGCAGCTTTTCGATTCAACGTGTTTAATGAGAACAAAAGGTTTTTATATGCTCGAATAGGATTATCGCTGGCCCGATACGAGAAGTCGATCAATTCTAGGTGCTCATCCATAATTTTGATGGCGAGAAGCCCATCGCCTTTAGCAACCACTGACATGAGTTCGTTTTCAAATTTATAGCGAGCTTCGATAGTCTGTTGTGTAGGTTCTTGTTTACTGAGGACTTCATGTTTTGTAGAGAAAGATGGAAGAGAATCAGATGATCGTAATTGCGGCGCCACATAAGGATGTGAAAACAAATTTGTCAAAAGGACATTCAAATGATTCAACTCATGGGGATGAACGACAATTAAAGAATCGTAAAAATCTTGCAGTGTTTTACGACTATGAAGGGGTAATTGATTGGAAGAAATTACACGGTTAATAAAGTCAAGGTTAGGCGCATTAGAAAGAAAAGGGCCAACAAAAATAGAACCTTGAAATTTTTCTTCTTCCCACAAACCAATCGCACTATATTCTAATCCAAAACTGGTATTAAAAAAATAGCAGCAATTCGGTTTTTGTTTCTGTAATTGTTCTGTTACCTTCAAAAAAGTATCCATAGTAGGCATTATTTCTTCAGAAAAAGATGGATGAACCAACTGAATTAAGTTTACCAACCGTTGCCAACAAAAGACGTTATGGCTGTGCCAGCTTCATTTAATGATCAAGGTGTCGGATTTTGAAATGAAGCAAGGTACCAATCGTGTGCAAGGGAATAAAAAAGGAGTATTCAATCGTGCTCGCCAGCCAAAAATGGTTGTTCGCTCACTAAGAGACCGCTGGAAAGCTATTCCTGATTTTAACTACAAAAAATAACGACAAGAAAATTGGGAGGATCAGGCATAACTTGATCCTCTTTTAAAAAAAGAATAAAAAAACGGTTAGGAAGTGGAAATAGCAATGAAGAAAGATGTTGTTTTAATCGGTGAAGCGATGGGTTTATTTAGTGCATATGAGTCTGGAAAATTAGACGATGCATATTATTTCTCCAAAAAAGTTGCTGGAGCAGAAGTAAACGTAGGAATCGGCTTATCTCGCTTAGGGATAGATGCAGAACTCATTACCCGCCTAGGGGACGATTACTTTGGACGTTACATTTTAAAGTTCTTAGAGTTAGAGGGAATTGGGACCGAATTCATTTCTCTGGATGAGGATAGCAATACGGGTTTCATGTTGAAAAGCAAGATGGATGAAGGAGATCCTGAAACAGCGTATTATCGAAAAGGCAGTGCCTTTTCCAAGCTGTTTATTGAAGATGTAATCGGTCTGGTTGATTTTAAAAATGTAAATGATACTGTAGGAGCAGGTGAC
This sequence comes from Carnobacterium sp. CP1, assembly GCF_001483965.1. Classification (NCBI taxonomy): domain Bacteria; kingdom Bacillati; phylum Bacillota; class Bacilli; order Lactobacillales; family Carnobacteriaceae; genus Carnobacterium; species Carnobacterium antarcticum. The sequence goes on along the minus strand of NZ_CP010796.1, from coordinate 1,570,320 downwards.
GGATTTGCGGTAGGAATCATTAGCGGTTATTTAGATGGGTTAACTTTAGAACAATCCACTGTTCGTGCAAACGCTATCGGAGCGATCCAAGTACAAAACCTTGGGGATAATGAAAGGCTGCCAGATAGAGAGACGTTATTGGATTTTATTGAACAAGGGAACAGTTTGATTCAAGATTAACCAATTTATAAATGGTTATCCATTAATAGACAGAGTAGTTTTTTTTAACTATTCTGTCTATTTTTATTTAATTAAACTAACTTTTTTTCGTGTATGAATGTCATACTCTAGACTGATTTATTTCTTCGGGAAATCCGTTATACTAAAGCCATGAACGAAAGCGATAGGTTCAATAAAGAATCTTTGCCTATTATTTCGTTAATAAAGTCTCCCAAAAGGCTAGTTTTCTAAACAAGTTGCAAAAGCATCCGCTCAGTCTCAGGAATTTGGCAAGCAAGTCTAACTAATTTTTCTATAATTGCAAAGGATGATGAAAAATGAAAATGGTACAAAAACAAAAGAAGACACCTATGACACAAATAAAATCACTTTTACTATCCCTTTTTAGTACAAAAGTAAGTGGGAAAAAGAAATTGATGGTAGGGGCAATCGTTCTTTATATTATCAGCCCTATCGATTTTATTCCGGATTTTATTCCTGTAGCAGGCTATGCTGACGATGTGATACTACCGATTTTACTGATTATTGCCAATAAATTATTGTCGGATAATAGCGGATTAGAAACCAATAAACCAATAAAAGAAGCTGAAAAGGTTCAATAAATCTACAAAAAAAGAATAGCTCTTTGTCGTGTTGGAAACTCTTAAAAATTGAAATTTCTTCCGGAAATTTTAAGATTGTAGATTACATTCATTTCCCTTATCAATACCAAAAACGATAGAAAAAAAGAATTGTCACATAGACAATTCTTTTTTTTAGCTTTAAATAAAATGAGATAGTGAATTTACTGAAATATGTTATCCATTATTTAACGCAGACCTTTTTTAAACAGAGAAAACAAAATCCCGTTCAATCTATCGGGAAAGTTCGACAAGAGATGAACGGGATTCTTTTAAAAAAGTACTGTCTATTGAGAAGTTGTTACATTAAGTTTTTTTGATGAATTGCTCCTTGCAGTGAGGACAGGTAATGTTGATTTTTCCTTTATTTCGCGGAACACGCAATTTTTCATGGCAGTTGGGGCAAGAGTAGAACTTATATGCTTTGCGTTGGTAAAATTTGTTCCGTTTTTTGTTCCATTCTCCCTTAAGCCGGCGAGTAAATGTTAGATATTTCAGGTTTTCTTGATACCGTTTTGTCCGATTGCGCGAAAATATTCGATAATAACTAATGATGATGGCTGCCCACCCTAGTAAGCCGCCAATCGGCCAATTCAGTAAATTAAACAAGATAATGAAAGCAAGACCACCGTAAAGCAAGAAGCTGGAGAGTTTATCCACGCCGTATCTGCCAATCATAAATTTCTGGAATTGAGTTTTGATTTTTCCCATTCAGTTTGTCGCCTCTTTCTGTATTACGTATATGGATAGTAATAAGTAGTATACCATTTCAAATAAAAGTTGCGACTGTCTTTGGTCTGAGTTTAGGGTTGAAGTTACCAATAGGGTTGAAGACGTTTAGGATGATTTCTTCAATGCACTTATTTTTTCTTGTACACCTTATCTGTGTAGTCTAAGCTAAATAAAATAAGGATGACACACAAAAAACTTTACACCAATCATAGGGGCTCCGCCCAAAATGATAGAAGCATGTGTAAGAGGAAAATTCCCCCATCTGGATCAGGAAGTCACGTATTGGAATCAATAGATAAAAATCCTATTGTGTTTGACTGTACACAAGTTATTAGCGAACTAAAATTTGAGAGGAAATTAAGGTTCCTCATAAGTTTAACGGAATTTTAATAAAACGCCTTCATAGTCCTTACAATGGAAAAACCACTGTGCTACACTAATAGAGAAGTACAGAAATACAGCTTTCACTGAATAGAACTGAAGGAGGATATTTATGGGACTTAGGAAAGATTTTTTGTGGGGCGGCGCTACAGCAGCCAATCAATGCGAAGGTGGCTATAATAAAGGCGGACGCGGTCTAGCGAACGTAGATGTCGTTCCGATTGGAGAAGATCGTTTTCCGATTATTGCTGGGAAACAAAAAATGTTTGATTTTGACGATGAGCATTTTTATCCAGCAAAAGAAGCCATTGATATGTACGATCACTACAAAGAAGATATTGCTTTATTTGGAGAAATGGGGTTCAAAACCTATCGTTTATCTATTGCTTGGAGCCGCATTTTTCCAATGGGAGACGAAGCAGAACCAAACGAAGAAGGCTTGCAATTCTATGAAGACTTATTCAAAGAATGCCATAAATACGGTATTGAACCCTTAGTGACCATTACGCATTTTGATTGTCCAATGCATTTGATCGAGAAATATGGAGCATGGCGCAGCCGCGAAATGATCGGTTTTTATGAAAATCTTTGTAACGTTATTTTCCGTCGTTACAAAGGGCTGGTAAAATACTGGTTAACGTTTAACGAAATCAATATGATTCTTCATGCTCCATTTATGGGAGCGGGATTATATTTTGAAGAAGGCGAAAATGAAGAACAAGCAAAATACCAAGCTGCTCATCATGAATTAGTAGCGAGTGCCATTGCTACACGTATCGCTCATGAAGTAGACCCAGAAAACCAAGTGGGCTGTATGCTAGCTGCAGGGCATTATTACCCTTATTCATGTAAACCAGAAGATGTCTTCAAAGCGCAAGAAGCCGACCGTGAGAACTACTTCTTTATTGATGTTCAATCACGTGGAGAATACCCTGCCTATGCTTTGAAAAAACTAGAACGTGAAGGCGTCACGATTCAAATGGAAGATGGAGATTTAGAGTTGTTGAAAGAAAACACAGTAGACTTTATCTCTTTCTCTTACTATTCTTCACGTGTTGTTTCGACTGATCCAAAAGTAAATGAAACAACATCTGGCAATATATTTGCTTCTGTAAAAAACCCTTATTTAGAAGTCAGTGAGTGGGGCTGGCAAATAGACCCATTAGGACTAAGAACGACGATGAATTCATTGTATGATCGGTATCAAAAACCTCTTTTCATCGTTGAAAACGGCTTAGGGGCTATAGACGAACCAGATGAAAATGGATACGTAGCTGACGATTACCGTATTGACTACTTAGCAGCGCACTTGCAGGCTATGAAAGATGCCGTTGAACTAGACGGAGTAGATTTGATGGGATATACAAGCTGGGGCTGTATTGACTTAGTCAGTGCCGGTACGGGTGAAATGAAAAAACGTTACGGTTTTATCTATGTTGACCGCGACAATGAAGGCAACGGGACTTTAGCTCGTTCTAAGAAAAAATCATTTGACTGGTACAAAAAAGTGATCGCAAGCAACGGAGAAGACTTATCTGTTTAAAGAGTGCTGATTCGTTTAAAACAAAAATGTTATATTAAGGTAAAGAGCCTTTCTCAGTGGAGAAAGGCTTTTTATGATGCTTACGTATTGGTGAGTTGTGAGGTTTATACTATACAGATATTATAGACTATTCATCAATTTGTTCGGACAATAAAAATAAAAATGTTTACACGTACGTATAAGTGGGGTATAATAATTTTTGAAAGCGCTATTAAAAATTAAGTTAGGAGAATTAAAATGACATAATACGCGATAGCTGTTGACCTGATATACTGTTTATCCAATTGTATTTTAGAACTTGAATTTAAAAGGTGGTGTAGTTAAAGCAAGCTGAATTAGAAAGCAATTATTCTATTGCTAGTTTTAAAAATTGTAACAGTAGAACGCATAGTTAATTCAAAAAAATTAGTGAGGAGAAATAAAAATGACTAAAAAAAATATAAAAAAATTTATTTTGTCTTTTGTAGGACTAATCTCGTTTGTATTACTAGCAGCATGCGGCAATTCAGAAGCAGATGATTCAACAGCTTATATAGGTATTTCTATGCCGACGCAATCAGCAGAACGCTGGATTGATGATGGAAACAATATGGTTTCTAAATTAGAAGAGTTGGGTTACAAAACAGACTTACAATATGCTGAGGACGTTGTAGATAATCAAGTTTCTCAAATTGAGAACATGATTACAAAAGGTGTGGATATTATTGTAATCGCTTCCGTTGACGGATCAGCTTTAACGGATGTATTACAAAAGGCAAAAAATGAAGGAATTGAAGTTATTGCCTATGATAGATTACTAATGAACAGTGAAAATGTAGATTACTATGCAACTTTTGATAATTTTGGAGTTGGTGTTTTAGGTGCATCTTATATTGAAAACGCTTTAGGTTTGAAGGATGGGGAAGGACCTTTTAATATAGAATTATTTGGTGGTTCACCTGATGACAACAATGCCGTCATTAACTTTGATGGGGTTATGTCTGTGTTTAAACCTTATTTTGATAGTGGACAATTAGTTGTTCCTAGTAAACAAACCAAGTTTAACCAAATCGCTACATTGCGTTGGGATGGGGCAACTGCGCAATCTCGCATGGATAATCTTTTAAGTGCTAATTATACTGACGAAACGATAGATGCTGTTTTATCTCCATATGATCCAATTAGTTTAGGTGTTATCTCTTCATTAAAAGGTGTAGGTTACGGTTCGGACAGCAAACCATTGCCAGTTATTACAGGACAAGATGCTAACTTGCCAGCAATCAAATCTATTGTTGCCGGTGAACAAACACAAACTATCTTTAAAGATACTAGAGAATTAGCATCTGTAACGATTGATATGATCGAAGCAATCGTAAATGATAAAGAAGTAGAAGTTAATGATACAGAAACATATGATAATGGCGTAAAAGTCGTTCCTACTTTTACAGTAGAGCCAGTTTCAGTAGATGAAGACAATTACAAAGAGGTCTTGATTGACAGTGATTACTACACAGAAGAAGAAATCAATAATTAATAACTAATATATTATTCTGGGTCTTAGCTATTTTATTCTAACTAAGGTCCAGAATAAGATTAGGAGGGATTATGTGTCAGATATTATACTAGAAATGAAAAATATTACTAAAGATTTTTCAGGTGTGAAAGCATTAGATAATGTCAATCTTAAAGTTAAAAAGGGAGAAGTTCATGCTTTATGCGGAGAAAATGGAGCAGGAAAGTCTACACTTATGAAAATTCTCAGCGGTGTTTATCCTTTTGGAGAATACTCGGGAGATATCATTTACAACGGTGAAGTTTGTCAATTTAAATCAATATCTGATAGTGAACGAAAAGGAATTGTTATCATCCATCAAGAATTAGCCCTTATCCCTTATTTGTCAGTAAAAGAAAATATCTTTTTGGGAAACGAACAATCAAAGAAAGGAATCATTGATTGGGATTTAACCGAAAAGAAAGCTTCAAATTTATTGAAAACGGTTGGATTGACTATTTCCCCAAATGTTTTAGTTACACAGTTGGGTGTTGGACAGCAACAGTTAGTCGAGATAGCAAAAGCATTCTCCAAGAATGTTCAGTTGCTAATACTAGATGAGCCGACGGCAGCTTTAAACGAGGATGATAGTGAAAATCTTCTAGAACTTATCAAAGAATTTAAAAAACAAGGGATAACTTCTATTATTATCTCTCATAAGTTGAATGAAATAACAGATATTGCAGATAATGTAACCATTATCCGAGATGGAAAATCGATTGAAACATTGTCAAATGAACAAATTGACGAAAACCGGATCATCAAGGGAATGGTTGGAAGAGATCTAACGAACAGATACCCTGATAGAGAACCCAAAATAGGGAAAAAAATATTTGAAGTAAAGAATTGGAATGTTTATCATCCTCTGGATACGAAGAGAAAGGTGAATGATAACCTGAATTTTCACATCAAAGCTGGAGAGATAGTTGGTATTGCTGGATTGATGGGAGCAGGAAGAACTGAATTTGCTATGAGTGTTTTTGGAAAGTCCTATGGTTCTAACATCAGCGGGCAAATCATAAAAAACGATAAAGAAATTAAATTAAATAATGTATCTGAAGCCATTAAAAACCGAATTGCTTATCTCTCGGAAGATAGAAAGAATTATGGATTAAATCTATTACAAGACATCAAAGAAAACGTTACTATGGCGAGTTTGTCAAAAATTTCAAGTAAAGGAGTTATAGATAAAGAAAAAGAAATTACTGAGGCTGAGAAATATCGAGATAATATGCGAATAAAAACAAAAGATATTTATCAGAATGTAGGAAATTTAAGTGGAGGAAATCAACAAAAAGTGGTCTTAGGCAAATGGTTGATGTCTGAACCTGATATTCTTTTTCTTGACGAACCTACACGTGGTATTGATGTAGGAGCGAAATTTGAAATTTATTCTATTATTGAACAAATGGCGCGAGCAGGAAAAGCTATTTGCATTATTTCGTCAGAATTACCTGAAATATTAGGAATGTGTGACAGAATTTATACAATGAACGAAGGGCGCTTTACAGGAGATGTTCCTAAAGAAGGGGTTACACAGGAAGATCTAATGAAACTTATGACTGCTGAGGAGGCAATGATATAAATGGAACAGACAAGTGATGAAAAAACACTATCAAAAGAGAATAACAGAGAGAAAAAAACAATTAAAGATATAGCGTTAGATATTCTTAGCAAATACAGTATGATTTTTATTTTAATAGCTATTTTGATTGCATTCCAGCTTTTGACAGATGGAATTCTTTGGAAGCCGTTAAACATTACCAACTTGATATTACAAAATAGTCATGTGCTTGTTTTAGCCATAGGAATGCTGCTTGTCATATTACTTGGAGATGTAGATTTATCGGTGGGATCAGTTGTAGCTTTCGTTGGAGCTGCATCAGCTGTTATGATGGTTCAGTGGCAATGGCATCCAATGATCGCTATCATAGCCTCTTTGCTAGTGGGCGGTTTAATAGGAGCTTGGAACGGCTTTTGGATTTCTTATGTTGGTATTCCGGCATTCATTGTTACTCTAGCAGGTTTATTGTCCTTTAGGGGGCTGACTCAGGTTATTCTCGGCGGCACTACACTGGCACCTTTTCCTACATTTTTTACTAAGTTAAGTTCTGGATATATTCCTGACTTTATTGGTAATGGGGAACTACATTTAACCTCTATTTTAATAGGATTGGTTTTATCATTGCTTTCAGTTTGGAATATGTGGAAAGCACGTAAAAGAAAGAAAGATAATCTATTCGAAGTAGAATCTTCAGCATGGTTTATAACTAAAGCAGCAATCATGTTTGCTTCAATTATGTTGTTGACTTTTGTATTGGCTTCTTATCAAGGATATCCAGTTATTTTGATTCTATTAGCCGTCTTAGTCATGATTTATGGTTTTTTAACAACAAAAACAACTATTGGAAGACAAATATATGCAACAGGAGGGAACCGAAAAGCTGCTGAATTATCAGGTGTTAAGACAAAGAAGCTGACTTTTTGGATCTTTGTTAATATGGGAGTTATGGCTGCTTTGTCTGGTTTGTTAGTAGCTTCTCGTTTAAATGCAGCGACACCAAATGCTGGTAATGGGTTTGAATTAGATGCTATTGCAGCAGTATATATAGGAGGAGCATCTGCATCAGGTGGTATTGGAACGATTCTTGGAGCCGTTATCGGCGGGTTGATCATGGGTATTTTGAATAATGGAATGTCTATTATGGGAATCGGTATTGATTGGCAACAAGCTATCAAAGGATTGATACTATTACTTGCTGTTGCTTTTGATATTTATAGCAGAAAAAGAAAAGCATCTTAATATATATATATGAGGAGTGGATGATTTATGGAAAATAAAACAGTCCTTCTTATCTGTACAGCAGGAATTACAGCAGGATTAATCGTAAAAAACATTCAAAATATTATGGAAAATAAAGGGGAGAATTATCATATTTATTCTGCGCCTGCAATTGTTGCAGAAAATATTATAAAAGAACAAAAAATTGATGCTTTGCTGATTGCTCCCCAGTCTAAGTATGAAGTATCAAGATTAGAAGAGTTGCTCAATTATAAAAAGGTACCGTATAGATTAATTGATGAGGAAGATTATGAGATATTAAATGCTCAAGCGATTTATAATAAATTGAAATCAATGTTATAACATAAGAAGGAAGAATTGCTAAAAATGATAACTAAGCATGTCATTAAGGGACAAAGTTATCTATTTAAATACCTCAAGCAGCTATGTCAACAGTATAAAAAGTTGACATAGCTGCTTTTTTTAGGCCATCTGTGTGGGAATGTTCCTTGCCAGTCAACAGTATTGGATAGGCAACACTTTATGATGTTTTCAACAAAAAGATTGAAGGCATTAACAATAACCGTAATAGAAAATATAATTTGCGGAAGTTTTATAAAATAAAGTTGTACGTTATTGCAACTATATATGACTTGCTGTACTATATACGTACGTACAAGTTTGAGGAGGAGCGAAACTATGGCGAGTGAACCCAAATATATAGTTATTAAAAATAAGTTGAAACAGCTTATTTTAAATGGAGAATATGATATAGGCAGCAAAATACCTTCAGAAGCAGAATTGAAGGATAAGTTTAATGTTAGTCGGCATACTATACGTCAATCTATTTCAGAATTAGCAAACGATGGTTATTTAAGAAGAGAGCAAGGATCAGGAACGTATGTAAGCAATCAATACCAGATAGAGACAAAAGAGACATCACAAAAAACGATAGGTGTTATTACAACGTATCTTTCTGATTATATTTTCCCCTCTATTATTAGAGGAATAGAAGACGAGTTGAGTAAAAAGGGATATGCTTTACTGCTGTCTAGTACCCAAAATAATGTCGAGAATGAAAAAAGAAGTCTCGAAATGATGCTTGAAAAGCATATTGATGGTTTAATTGTTGAACCGACTAAAAGTGCAGAGTTAAACCCAAATCTAAACTATTACTTACGTATGCAAGAGAGAGGAATTCCTTATGTGTCCATCAATGCTTCTTATGAAGAGTTGGATGCACCAGAAATAAGAATGAACGATATATTAGCAAGCGAAAAACTAACTTCTCATTTACTAGAATTAGGACATACCCGCATTTGTATGATAACAAAAACAGATGACTTACAAGGAAAAGAGCGAATGAAAGGATTTATCAGAGCTTATAGCAAAGTTAATAAAACATTTGATGGCAGCTTAATGATTACCTTTGATACAGAGCACATAGGTGAACTGCCAAAAGATATTGATCGTGTCTTAAAACTTGAAAACTCTCCAACTGCTTTTGTTTGTTACAACGATCAGATAGCTATAAAAGTCATTGAACGCGTTACTAATAGTGGAAAAGAAGTTCCGCTAGATATTTCAGTCGTCAGCCATGACAATTCTCTTTTGAGCACAGCAACAGATATAAAACTAACTTCTATTAACCACCCCAAAGAACAATTAGGAAGAGATGCAGCAAATTGGATTATACAAGCGATTGAAAAAAATTCATTTAAGCAACAATCTATTATTTATGAACCGGAATTAATAATGCGGTCTTCTACAAGTAAAAATAATGAAATTGATTAATCTATCTTTAATGGGCAGTACCGATCTATATTTGTCATTGAAATTCAAAAGAAGAATTGCTTTAATAATGCCAGTGAAATAGAACAAATTTGGCCTTTCAATGATGTTATATAGCGAAGAAAATAGCAACAATCGGCAGAATGAAATGATAGAAAAATAAAGTGGTATAAAAAACCTTTATGTACGTACAATTGTAATAAATATGTTGACGTGTACGTACATTAAGGTTATACTTTTATTGTAGATTTGATAGCGCTTTCTACTTTAGGTATTTTTATTAAAACTTTGAGGGAGGAGTGAATAAGAATTGAATAGTAAATTCGAAAAAATTAAAAAAGATATTTTGAGTAACCGGACTACTTTGGGAATCGAGTTAGGTTCCACTAGAATTAAAGCAGTGTTGATTGATTCAGACTATCGACCTATCGCATCAGGAAGCTATGAATGGGAGAATCGTCTAGAAGAAGGTGTTTGGACCTATTCGTTTGAAGACATTTGGAAGGGGATACAAGAAAGTTACCGAGTGATGGCTGAGGATGTTCAAAAGCAATATGGCGAAGTATTGACAGCGGTAGGCTCTATTGGATTTAGCGCCATGATGCACGGTTATTTAGCATTTGATAAATACGGGGAGCTTTTAGTTCCTTTTCGTACTTGGCGAAATGCAATGACGGAACAAGCTGAAAAAGAGCTGACCAAACATTTTGACTACCCGATCCCGCAACGATGGAGTATAGCCCACTTGTATCAAGCGATATTAAATGATGAAGAACATATAAATGAAATCGATTTCTTTACGACGCTTGCTGGATATGTTCATTGGAAACTAACTGGTGAAAAGGTGCTTGGGGTGGGAGATGCTTCAGGGATGTTTCCAATTGATGCGACAACTAAAAACTATCATCAGAAGATGCTTGTTCAGTTTGGAGACCTGATCCAAGAAAAAGAGTACGCTTGGAAACTTGAAAACATTTTGCCGGAAGTTCTAGTGGCAGGCAAAAAAGCCGGTTCATTAACGAAAGAGGGAGCACATCTGTTAGATCCTTCTGGAAATTTACAGGCTGGTATTCCTTTGTGTCCACCTGAAGGCGATGCTGGAACAGGAATGGCGGCAACTAACAGTGTGGCTGAACGCACAGGGAACGTTTCGGCGGGGACCTCAGCATTTGCTATGATTGTTTTAGAGAAAGAACTGGAAAAGGTTCATCCTGAAATTGATTTGGTGACGACTCCTACTGGAAGTTTAGTCGGCATGGTGCATACGAATAATTGTTCTTCAGACGTGAATGCTTGGATAAACCTTTTTGCTGAATTTACAGTTGCTGCTGGGCTGCAAATGGATAAGAATGAACTGTTTAGTCTTTTATTTAATGAGGCTCTAAAGGGAGAACCAGACGGCGGTGGTTTACTGTCCTATGGATATTATTCTGGCGAAAACATTACACATATGACTGAAGGCAGACCGTTATTTGTCCGTCAACCAGACAGTCAGTTTACTCTGGCTAACTTTATGCGTGTTCATTTGTTTTCAGCATTTGGAGCTATGAAGATTGGAATGGATATCTTAACAAAAGAAGAACAGATTAATATTGATTCAATCGTCGGGCACGGTGGGGTTTTTAAAACTGAAAAAGTAGGACAGCAAGTAATGGCAGCCGTGATGAATGCACCAGTGACTGTTATGGAGACAGCTGGAGAAGGCGGAGCTTGGGGAATTGCCTTGCTAGCTGCGTACTTGCGTGAAAAAGAGAGCGGAGAATCTTTGGATGGTTTCTTAGAGAAAAAAGTATTCAAAGAAGAAAAAGGATCGACTATTGCGCCTCTTCAAGAAGATGTGGCAGGTTTTGAAGTGTTTATTGACCGCTATCAAAAAGGATTACCAATTGAACAGGCAGCAATCGATTGTTTGCGTTAAATAAAGATAAAATACTATAAATAAAATAATGGAGCTAAAAAACAGGAGGTTGAAAAGTGTTAGATGCATTAAAAAAAGAAGTCTATGAAGCCAATATGCTGTTACCTGAATACCACCTGATTACATTTACTTGGGGAAATGTCAGCGGTATTGATCGAGAAAAAGGACTAGTTGTCATTAAACCAAGTGGCGTTGAATATGAGCATTTGAAACCTAGTGATATGGTGGTAGTGGATTTAGAGGGTAGAGTGGTTGAGGGAGACTTAAATCCTTCAAGTGATACGGCTACACATGTTGAGTTATATAAAGCTTTTCCTAATATACAAGGTATCGTGCATACTCATTCACCATGGGCTGTTTCATTTGCACAAGCTGGACGTTCTATTCCAGCAGCAGGAACAACACAAAGTGATTACTTCTATGGAGATATCCCAGTGACGAGAGCAATGAAAGAAAGTGAAATCGTAACGGAGTACGAAAAACAGACAGGAACAGTTATCATCGAGACATTCGACGAAAAAGGACTTTCACCTGAGGAAATTCCGGGAGTATTGGTAAACGATCATGGGCCATTTACTTGGGGAACATCCGCTAAAAATGCTGTTCACAATGCAGTTGTCCTGGAGCAAGTTGCAGAGATGACGTATCATTCCTTACAATTGAATCCATTTGATATTCGGATGGACCAAGTACTGTTAGATAAGCACTTTAAAAGAAAACATGGGAAAGACGCTTATTATGGACAAACTAAAAAATAGAGGAGCTAACTGAAATGTTGCAAACAAACGCTAAAGAATTCTGGTTCGTTGTGGGAAGTCAAAACTTATACGGAGAAGAAACGTTAAACCAAGTCAAGGAACATGCCGCACAGATCGTGGAAGGCCTAAATAAAAGCGGGGTTTTATCTTATCCTTTGGTTTTTAAAGACTTAGTAACAACTTCTGATGAAATCAAACATGTGATGAAAGAAGTAAACTACCAAGATAATGTTGCTGGTGTAATTACATGGATGCATACGTTTTCTCCAGCAAAAATGTGGATTGCTGGAACAAAATTATTGCAAAAACCATTATTGCATTTAGCAACCCAATTTAATGAAAAAATTCCTTGGGATACAATCGACATGGATTTTATGAACTTAAACCAATCAGCTCATGGAGACCGTGAGTATGGCTTTATTAATGCTCGTTTGAAGAAAAACAACAAAATTGTTGTAGGGTATTGGGGAAATAAATCAGTTCAAAAAGATATTTCCTTGTGGATGGATGCAGCCATTGGATTTATCGAAAGTCAAAATATTAAAGTAGCTCGTTTTGGGGACAATATGCGCCATGTTGCAGTTACAGAAGGAGATAAAGTTGAAGCAGCTATTCAATTTGGCTGGACTGTGGATTACTATGGTATCGGTGATTTGGTAGCAGAAATGGATAAAGTAACAAATGAAGAAATTCAATCAACCTACGAGGAATGCCAAAAATTGTATGAATTTGAACAAGGAGATAATGATCCGGCCTATTACGAAGAACACGTAAAAGAACAAATCAAAATTGAAATAGCGCTACGAAGATTCCTTGAAGCTGGCGGTTACACTGCCTTTACAACGAATTTTGAAGATTTGCACGGTATGAAACAATTACCAGGAATGGCTGTTCAACGCTTAAATGCAGAAGGATATGGTTTTGCTGGAGAAGGCGATTGGAAAACCGCTGCACTAGATCGCTTAATGAAAATTATGGCTAAAAACAAACAGACCGGCTTTATGGAAGATTACACATATGATTTAACAGAAGGTAGTGAAATGATTCTACAATCTCATATGTTGGAAGTTGACCCTACATTGGCAAGCAATAAGCCAAAGGTAATTGTGCACCCGCTTGGTATCGGTGACAAAGAAGATCCTGCTCGTTTAGTATTTGATGGAGCGGCAGGAAGCGGCGTTGTAGTTTCTATGCTGGACTTGGGAACTCATTACCGTTTGTTGATCAATGCTGTAGAAGCTGAAATACCAACTCAATCAGCTCCTAATTTGCCAGTAGCGCGAGTATTGTGGAAACCAAAACCAAACTTTAAAGAGGGCGTAACAAAATGGATTCAATCAGGCGGTGGACACCATACAGTTGTTTCACTCGTGTTGACGGTAGAACAGATTCAAGACTGGGCGAAATTAGTCAACTTGGAAACTGTAGTAATTGACTAAAAAATGTAACTTCCTCGAATAAAAAAAATTTAAGGAATAGAAGAGTATTAAAGTTATGTAAACTCAAAATGTTTTATGTTTAAAGCTGTGAGACGTGGAGCGAATAGAGATAGGAAATTCATAGATCGTCGAGTACTATTTATGAAGTAGACATATAGTATATGTAAGATAAAAGTAGTTGGATAGAAAACAGGAACTGAGGCTTTTATCTCAGTTTCTATTTTTTTTAGTAATTTACATAAAACAAATAAGTTTGCTGATGCTTTTACAACTATTCTTATAACGGCATTGAATACTACAAAATTATTTTCAATAGAATGAACTCGTCTTTCTTGACATCATTATCGTACCTCGTTATACTAATTCCATAAAGTTACACATGTGTAACTTTGGGAAGATAACATGGAAAAATAAGGTATCAAAGACCAAAGAGGAGGAATAAAAATGAAACGATTATTAAATACTAGTCTTTTTTATGCTGTTTTTGGTTTAGCAGCTGGTTTATTTTATAGAGAATTTACGAATGTCTATAATTTTACGGGGTGGACGCCGCTAAGCGTACTCCATACGCATGCTTTAATGTTAGGGATGTTTACATTTTTGATTTTGCTGCTGTTTGAAAAAGTATTCCACATTACACAACACAAAAAATTTAAGCCATTTTACATGATTTACAATATAGGATTATTATCGACTTTACTGATGCTGACGGTTAGAGGCGTTACGACGGTTTTAGGAACAGATTTAACCTCAGGAGCAAACGCTGCTATTTCTGGCGTAGCCGGCTTAGCACATATTCTCTTGACCGTAGCTATCATACAATTGTTTATTCTGCTGTATACCATCATTGGTAATGAAAACAATCTCGTTAAATCTAGTCAAAAAGAATAATTCAGACTCCATTTATTTTTTGTTATAAAAAACAGAATTCCAGGTAAAAAAAACGAAAAAGGAGAATGATGATGAAACCGATTATTGAAGTTAAAAACTATACCAAGAAGTATGGCGACTTTACAGCAGTGGATAACGTTTCTTTTGAAGTAGAAGAAGGCAGTGTTTTTGCCTTTCTTGGTCCAAATGGAGCGGGAAAAAGCACGACTATCAACACACTGTGTACAATGATGGAAAAAACATCAGGAACGTTGCTGATTGACGGCAAAGATGTCTCAAAAGAAAAAGATGAAGTACGCAAAGCGATTGGAGTCGTTTTCCAATCACAAACATTAGACGAGAAAATGACTATTTCCGAGAATTTGAATATGCATTGTGTTTTTTATAGTATTCCTAAAAAAGAAGTGAAAGACAGAATTCATTTTGTACTAGAGCTTGTGGACCTGCTTGATTGGAAAGACAAAAACGTCTCTAGTCTGTCAGGTGGAATGAAGCGGCGGGTTGAAATCGCTCGTGCTTTGTTACATTATCCAAAAGTGTTGTTTCTAGATGAACCAACGACCGGATTAGATCCTCAGACGCGTAACCGCATGTGGGAGTATATTACAAAACTTCAGAAAGAAAAAAACATTACAATATTTCTGACCACCCATTATATGGACGAAGCTGAAATTTGCGACCATGTGGCGATTATGGATGATGGAAAAATTATGGTGGACGATACTCCTGAAAACTTAAAACAGCAGTATACAAAAGATAAAGCGACTTTGCATGTAAGCAGTCCGGAAAAATTTGAAGAAGCATTAACAAAGGAACACGTTGGTTACCAAAGAGAAAAAGAAACGTTTTATGTCGATGTTGATGCAGCTAACATTCAGACTTTTTTAGATTTTATTCAGCCGTTTAAAAACGAAATTCAAGACTTAGAAATCAAAAAAGGAACATTGAATGATGTGTTTTTGAAAATTACAGGTAAAGCTATAAGAGAGGAGACTTCAGAATGAGAACGATCACGGCACTATGGTTAAGAAATATTCGAGGGTTTGTTCGCGACCGAGTAAAACTGATTACTTCGCTTGTTATTCCGTTCTTCTTTCTCTACGTTTTTAGTTCAATTTTTAAAACAGATCAAGTAGAGGATCCAACTGCCTTTTTACTAGCTGGGATTACTGTTGCAACAGTATTTCAAACCTCATTAAATATTGCAACGTCTACGATTGATGATACAGTATCAGGGTTTATGAAAGAGGTTTTAGTCAGTCCGACTAGCCGCTTGCAAGTAGCACTAGGCCAAATATTATCAGCAGCTACTATCGCAACAGCTCAAGGGGTGTTGATTTTGATTATTGGTTTCTTTACAGGTTTGAGGTTTGACCATTGGCAAACGATTTTTTATGTAGTAGCGGCACTGATTTTGATTGGTTTAGTGTTCTCAGGATTGGGTTTGTTTTTAGCCTCTATGGTAAAAAGCTCATCTACCTTCCAAGTGGTGCAGCAAGCCGTCGTACTGCCGTTCACATTTTTATCGGGTGCATATATTCCAATCGAGTTTTTGCCTAAAGTATTAAAGTTCGTTTCTTATTTTAACCCCATGACTTATACCACTGCTTTTTTCAGAACGATTATGTTAGAAAAAGGCGGTTTAACTCAAGCGGGATGGTTAAAACTAGGTTTAGCATTTGATTTCAATGGATTTATTGTAACACCGTGGATAAGTGGAGTCGTGATCGCTGCTTTTGGCGGCTTGTTCTTATTCTTAGCGACAAATTCTTTTGTGCATGCGGATTTTAATAAAATTTCTCGTACACCAGCAGCAGGTAAATAGAAAAAAGAGGTATCTTAAAAAAACCGTTGACTAAAAATCAACGGCTTTTTTATTTAAAGACGATTAAATGTAAGCGAGAGACACAACCATTTCAACAGCTTGCCGTTCTTTATTGAGATCTTGAACAAGATAACCTTGTCATTCGACCTTTTCTATTATTGCAGGCAGATCAGCTAGTTTCCAATATTGAACAAATGCAGCTGGAAGATCAGCACCGATTCGGCAAGGAATATCGGCTAGCTTTGCTTGTGCCGAATGAACCTTGTCAGCATCGCCTGCTAGTATTGCCTGCCAATAATTGAAATCTTCTTGAACCCGTTTCAACCAAGGTCCGATCGCTTGTTGAAAAGCACTATCTCGGACTTCCGACAATTTCCAACTGGCTTCAACCAATTGTTCTAGTTGACCTGTAATAAAATCAACATCTTTTTCTCGGATAGCTTTTTGCTGTTCAAAGGTAAGGACTTCTCGTGTGTATTTGTTAGGATTAAATTGAGCAAAAACTTTTAACGAGTGAACATATTCAACCGGCAGGTACTCATTCAACGTTTTCTTCCAGCTGTCTGCTGTCTTATAGCCGGTCGGGTCCCAGAGAAATTGACTCATATTATGGATAGTCAATTTTGAGAGTTCCCATTGTGCCATGGGGTTAGAAACAACTCCAGCAACACGGAATTGTTCTTGTCCCAGCAATGGAGAACGGTTTTCGTATGGACTTAGAAAAAGCAATTCATAGTCTTTTTGATAATCGTTTACCGGAATGTTGTCCCAGATGATCATCGGACGCTTATAGGCAGCAGCCATGGTTTCAACTTCAGCAGTGGTGATTCGTGCAGCTAAAGTTGAAGGACCTGTCCAAAATAAGGGGATACTTTCCGGCATCTTTTCACTCAAAATCTCCAGATAAGACGAGTCTTGGTGATTATCGTATTCTGTTGGACAAACGACTAAACAGTAGTCTTCTAGTTCATTTTTTAAAAAATTGTCGACTTGCGTAACCAAATAGGCATGTGCACTGGCAGAAGAGGCAAACTTCTTTTTAGCGTTGCCTTTTAAGAGGTAGTCGATATCATCCAACAGCAAGCCGAAGTTTCTAATACCTGAATCGATTAACTGCTGTAATTTGGTCGTCAAAACTCTGACTTCTTCTGCTTGAGTGTAGTCAATATCGTTACCAGGACTAATCATATAATAAAAATCGATCATCTCTTTTTCAGCGGTTTCGATAAGCTCTTCAAACTGACAAAGAGCTTTTTCAGGATACAACGTACGCCATAATTTACGTTGGTAGACATCATCTTTTGGAGCGTACATATAAGTATTCATTCGATGGTTACCAAGATAACGCAGAACATCTAAGCGGTCGGAATGCTGCCAGGGAAGCCCGTAAAAGCCTTCGATAACACCGCGTACTTGAAAAGAAACCGAATGGGCAATTGAAATCAACAAACAGGCTGTGCCACTGGTAGTTTTTTCAAACAGCAGATTTAAAGCTTCAGCTGCGTAGCGAAAGCCGCGTAAGTTTTTGGTTTTAATAATGACTTCCTTCTGCTCGGTGACCGTTAAAGTAAAACTATCAGATTTTAAATTACGGTCAAACTCATGCGTTAATACCATATCGGTTTCTCCGGAAAAGTCATTCGGCACCATTTCAAAAAGGGTATCGGTTAGCCTGCTTCCAAATGCATCTTGAAAAGTCTCAAAACGGAAAAACTTTCCTGAAAATTTAATCTTTAAGGGCCCATTTGCAAAAGAAAGGTATTTGCCTTTCGTATAAACTTCTTGGTAGGCAGAGAATTTTTGTAGTAATGTTTCCAATTTTTTTCCTCCTAAAATAGAGTGAACTAAAAAAATGAATAGAATGATAATGTTGTAGTCTATTTTACTCCTATATACAGCTTTTAATAGATACAAACTATAGCAAAATTAGCAATAACTTAATGACTTTAATAAGGTTTAGACAATTTATCTTTTGGTAGTTCAAATTTCATTTCTTTGCTTTAACGTTTAGAACTTCGATTATCAAGAAAAAAGCTTATAGTCCTTTACAATTATACGGAAAACGCTTACCATGGATGAGTATAAGCAAAAAACAGAACTTTTATGGAGGGTTACAATGAAAAATATCGGAATTTCTATTTATCCAGCTAAAAGTACGTTTGAAAAGGATAAAGAATACTTAACTTTAGCAAGTAAATACGGCTTTACACGAGTTTTTATGAGCTTACTGGAAGTCGAAGGCGACACTACGGAAGTCGTTGAAAAATTCAAAAAAGCGATCAACTATGCGAATTCAGTTGGGATCGAAACGGTTTTAGATATCAATCCTGGTTTATTTGGACAGCTGGGGGTCAGCTACAGCGATCTGAGCTTTTTTAAAGAACTCGGTGCAAGCGCTATCCGGTTGGATCTAGGCTTTACAGGTGCTGAAGAAGCCCATATGACCCAAAACCCAGAACGGTTGAAAATTGAAGTAAACATGAGCAGCGGGACAAAGTATATTGACAATGTGATGAGCAACCAGCCGAATCGGGATTATTTAACAGCTTCTCACAATTTCTACCCGCAACTTTACTCTGGTCTTTCTCAAGAGCACTTTGAAAAGACAACTGCACAATTCAACCAATATAATCTTCATACCGCTGCATTTGTCACAGCCAAAAATGGCGAACTTGGTCCATGGCCGGTTCAAGCCGGGTTATGTACATTGGAACAGCATCGTTATTTACCGATCCATACACAACTTACTCACTACAAGCTAATGGATTCGATTGATGACTTGTTGATTGGAAATGCATATGCTGCTGAAGAAGAATTAAAAGCTGTAGCAGAAGGTTATCTTGGAGCTTATCCACAATTGAAAATAGAGTTTACGGAAAGTGCAACAGATCTAGAAAAGAAAGTTATTTTAGAGGAAATCCACAGTTACCGTGGCGACCGTTCTGAATATATGATTCGTTCTTCTATGACACGTGTTAAATACAAAAACGAAGATTTCCCTGCACATCAAACAGGGCAAATTAAAAAAGGCGATATTCTAATTTGTAATGATCAATTCGGGCAATACAAAGGCGAAACGCAAATTGCTTTGAAAGAAATGGAAGATGACGGAACCCGAAACATCGTGGGCCGCATCAAAGAAGAAGCGGTATTCTTATTGGATTACTTGCCGCCTTCAGCCAACTTCTGTTTTGTAGAATAAAATAAAAAACACCCCTGTAAAAGTCTGTTTTTATTATACTTTTATAGGGGTATTTAGTTACTGAAGTTAAATATTCATCTTGGCTAAGTTAGAAAATAATTAGAAATAGAAGGATTTACACGAATTAGTTCAAAAAAAATTGAAGTCTATAAAAGTTTGTGATATTATGAACTTGTAAGAAAGATATGTGAAACAAATCACAGAAATAAAAAGTACATGGTCTCTATCAATTAAAATAGGAAAGGTTGAGTTTAATAATGGAAAATAAAGTTGCGTATACAGGGAAAGATTATTTAAATAAAGTCTTAGCAGGAACAGCCTCAGGAGTCGTTATAGGATTGATTGCAAATGCAATATTGGGTTCGATCTTCAAGTCGCTTATACCGTATGGATCTGTATTTGAGTTATTAGCAAGTGTTGTCATGATCATGCAATTTATCACACCAGCAATTATTGGAGTTCTAGTAGCCTTACAGTTTAAATTAAGCGGAATGGAAAGTGTCGTTATAGGAGCCGCCGCCTTTTTAGGTTCAGGTGCTTATCAAGTTACTGAAGCCGGAGTGCAATTAGTTGGTATTGGGGATTTGATCAACGTTATGCTCGTCTCTGCTATTGCAGTATTTGTTACACGGCTTCTGCAAGGTCGATTAGGTTCATTAACACTGATACTAATGCCGATCATCGTTAGTGTAGGTGTAGGCACGTTAGGTTTGATCATGCTTCCATATGTTGGCATCATCACTTCTTCACTTGGAAACTTGATCAACAGCTTTACTTCTTTACAACCATTACTAATGACTATCTTAATATCTATTGCGTTTTCTATCATCATTATTTCACCAATTTCAACCGTTGCGATAGGAATTGCTATCGGAGTTACTGGATTAGGAGCTGGAGCAGCAGCAGTGGGAATAACGGCATGTACTGCCATTTTAGTAATCGGTTCTATCCGAATCAACCAAACTGGGACAACCTTAGCCATTTTATTGGGAGCCATGAAAATGATGATTCCTAACTTGATCAAACATCCAAAAATCATGATTCCAGTTGTTATCAATGCCTTTGTTTCAGGGATTGGTGTTTATATGCTGACCATTCAAGGTACACCGCAAACAGCTGGTTTTGGAATCGTTGGTTTAGTTGGACCTATCCAATCCTTTAATATGGGAACAGGGTTAATGAACGTTCTTTTAGCCTACTTTGTGATCCCTTTTGTAGGTGGTTACCTTATTGACTTTGTTTGCAATAAAGTACTGCATATTTATGAGAATGATATCTTCAAATTTATACCAGCTTCAAATTAAATGAAAGATAATTTATTAAACAAATGGGGGAATTTTAAAATGAAAATAGCAATTGCGGGTTCTGGAGCTTTAGGTTGTGGATTTGGTTATATGATGCAAAAAAATGGAAACGACGTTACTTTGATAGACTTTTGGGAAGATCACATTAAAGCCATTCAAAAAAACGGTTTGACTATAACTGTAAATGGAAAAGAAGACAACATTGACATTCCCATAGGAAAACCTGCTGACATTAAAGACACATTCGATGCTGTGTTTATTTTCACTAAATCAATGGGCTTACGTCATATGTTAGAAGAAATTAAACACTTGCTGTCAGAAGATACTAAGGTTATCTGTTTATTAAATGGATTGGGACATGCTAAGACAATTGCTGAATACATTCCAGAAAAAAATATCATTATGGGTACGACTGTTTGGACAGGTGGGCTAGATGCGCCAGGGAAAACACATTTCATGGGTGAAGGTCCTGTTGAAGTCCAAAATGCGGATATCAACGAAAAAGAAAGTACCCTTCAAATAGTGAAAATGATGGCCGATAGCGGGTTGAACGGTGTCTATAGTCAAGATGTTCATTTTACAACATGGAGAAAAGCTTGCGTCAATGGCACAATGAACGCTTTGTGTTCCCTACTAGATTGCAATATTAAAGAGTTGTTCGCAACTTCTGAACATGAAGACCTGATCAAAGAAATCGTCAGTGAATTTTCTCTTGTGGCGGAAACTGAAGGTGTCCATTTAGACGTAGAAGAAACGGTTAGCTACTTGAAAGCGACAGCAGAAAAAGTTGGAGCTCATTATCCTTCTATGCATCAAGACTTGCAGAATAAACGTCTGACCGAAATTGACTTTTTGAATGGTACAGTAGCAAAAGAAGCAGAAAATAAAGGATTAAACGCTCCTTATAGTAAATTGATCACTCAATTGATTCATGCCAAAGAAGATATTCTAGGCATCAAGCGTTAAGGCAAATCAATATGCTATCTTAAATAAGACAAAGCACGACCTGATACTTTTAGTTAATGAGAGAGTAGTCATGCCCGAATGGGTTTAAAATGGAAAGAATATTCCTGAATTGTAGGATTTATTTAATTAAGAAAACATCAAAAAATAAGGAGTGAGGATAGATTATACTGTCTAATCTCCTTATTTTTTTGGTTTTAAATAGCTTAATTTATTGCTTATTTTCTTGACAACTAAGCAAATAAAACGGAAAAATGTTTTTACAAAGGACTTATTAAACAACAAGACCATTCAATAGAGTATATATTAGTTGACAATATTTTTAATGTGACATACTATATTGTGTATGTGATGGCTTATTGAAAGAGGGGAAACAATGGAACTAAGCGAACGTCAAAAAGAAATTATTGAGATAGTAAAAAAGAATGAACCGATTACAGGGGAAAATATCGCTGGATTACTAGGATTCTCTCGCTCAACGTTAAGACCCGATTTATCACTCCTGACATTAAGTGAATTGTTGATTGCGAAACCTAAAGTAGGGTACTTTTACAATGCCCATAGAGTAGAGCCATTTATAATAAAGGATATAAAGGAAAAAAAAGTAGAAGATGTTATGAGTGTTCCCGTAATCGTCAGCTCCGATACATCCATTCAAGATACTATAATAAAAATGTTTTTAGAAGATGCAGGCTCGATTTATATCACAGAACAACACCATCTTGTTGGGATCGTCTCTAGGAAAGACTTATTAAAAACAGTGATGGGGAAAATGAATATTGAGGAAATACCGATTAGTATGGCCATGACTAGAGTACCGAATATTGCCTATGTACTTAGTGGTGACTCGGTTGAGTTCGCTACAAAAAAACTTTTAGAACATGAAGTTGATAGTCTTCCGGTCATAGAATCTACTGATGGAAATGGACCGAGGCCGTTAAAAGTAATTGGCAAATTTTCAAAAACTTTAGTTAGCCGCTTATTCTTGAACATTATCAATAATGAAATTTAGGAGGATCATATGAAACCAGCAGCAATTTATCTTATTTCTGACTCGATAGGGGAAACTGGTGAGCAAGTCGTACACTCTATCCTTTCTCAGTATTCGTTAGAAGTGGAGAACATCAAAAAATATACCCATATATTAACTAAAAATATGTTAGATGCGGTGCTTATCAGTATCTCTCAAGAAAGAAATGTGGTTGTCTTTTATACATTGGTTCAAGAAGAATTAAGACAGCACTTAACTGATTTTGCTGAAAAACAGAACTTTCTTTTAGTGGATATCTTAGGAAACGGATTGGCTGCTATAGCGCAAGCGACCTCTTTAAAACCATTGGGAGAACCAGGCATCATCCGGAAAATGGATCGAGAATATTTTAACCGAATTGAAGCAATCGAATTTTCTGTTCGATATGATGATGGGAAAGACCCCAGAGGCATATTAAAAGCCGATTTAGTGATTTTAGGAGTATCTAGGACTTCTAAAACGCCTTTATCTATGTACTTAGCAAATAAAAATATTCGCGTTGCAAATGTTCCACTTTTTCCTGAATCTGAACCGCCAAAAGAAATTTACCAAATTTCACCAACTAAAGTTATTGGTTTGACCAATACTCCTGAAAAGCTAAACAGTATAAGAAAAGAGCGGTTAAAGACTTTAGGATTGCCGCAAAATGCTAGTTATGCTGAAATGAACCGTATTTTGGAAGAACTAGAGTACGCTGATAAAATCATGAAAAGAATTGGTTGTTTAGTTATAGATGTCTCTAATAACGCCATAGAAGAAACGGCGAACTTGATTTTTGATTATATGAAAAAAACAAATACTGCTCTAATCAATAAAAATGAAAGTTAGTAATAATGATGAGTAGAAAAACGCAACGCATTCGTGTATAAAATAACAGATAAAAAAAGAAAGAGGCTGATAAAATGACTGAAAAATACGTTTATAACTTTAATGAGGGTAAAAAAGAAATGAAAGAATTACTTGGCGGAAAAGGGGCTAACTTAGCTGAAATGACGAAGATAGCACTACCTGTCCCTTCAGGATTCACTTTAACTACAGAAAGTTGTAACCGTTTTTTTGTTGAAGATCAAGTTATTTGGACTGGTTTAGAAATGGAAATCAATGATCATTTAAAAGAACTAGAGCAGTCGACGGGGAAAAAATTTTCAGACATGGAAAACCCGCTGCTTTTATCTGTTCGATCAGGAGCAGCTCATTCTATGCCAGGTATGATGGATACAGTTCTAAATTTGGGGTTGAATGATCATTCGGTCATTGGGCTGGCTAAAGCAACGTCTAATGAGCGCTTTGCTTATGATAGCTACCGCCGTTTTATACAAATGTTCTCAGATGTTGTCATGGAAATCCCTAAAATACATTTTGAATCCATCTTGGAAGAAGCTAAAAGGAAGCAGGGAGTTGCATTAGACAAAGAACTTGATGGAAATGATTTAAAAGAAATCGTTAAAAAATACAAAGAAGTGTATTTACAAGAAACTGGCGAAGACTTTCCGCAAGAACCCATGGTGCAGCTGATACTTGCTATCAAAGCAGTGTTTGCCTCTTGGAATAATCCAAGAGCAGTATTTTATAGAGAAATGCACGGGATATCTAAATTGAATGGTACTGCTGTCAATGTACAAGCAATGGTATTTGGAAACAAAGGAGAATCTTCTGGGACAGGAGTAGCTTTTACTAGAAACCCTGGAAACGGCGAAAAAAAATTATTTGGCGAGTTTTTATTAAATGCACAGGGCGAAGATGTTGTTGCAGGCGTTCGTACACCAAATGAGTTAGCAGAACTAAAAGATCTGATGCCCAAAGTGTATCAACAATTAGAAATAGCAGCAAAAAATCTTGAAAGCCATTACAAAGATATGCAAGATATTGAATTTACCATTGAAAATGGAGAACTTTTTTTATTGCAGACCCGAAACGGAAAAAGAACGGCACATGCAGCCATCACTATTGCCGTTGATTTACACGAAGAAGGAAAAATTACTAAAGAAGAAGCTTTGTTAAGAATTGATCCCCAACAATTAAATCAATTGCTGCACCCGAATTTTGACGAAAAAGCTGCCGCTCAAGCAACGGTTTTGGCAAAAGGGCTTGCGGCTTCACCGGGAGCAGCTTCAGGAAGAATTTATTTTACTGCTGAAGCAGTAGAAGCAGCCTATGAAAAGGGAATAAAATCTATTTTAGTGAGACAAGAAACATCTCCTGAAGACATCTCTGGGATGGTTAAATCAGAAGGGATTTTGACAGCCAGAGGAGGGATGACTTCTCATGCTGCCGTAGTGGCTCGTGGAATGGGGAAATGCTGTATCGCCGGCTGTACAGAAATGAAGGTCAATGAAGAGGAAAAGATTGTCAAATACAAGGGCGGCGTGTTAAGTGAAGGAGACGTTATTTCGTTAGATGGCACAACTGGGACCGTTTATCTCGGTGAAATAGAAAAAAGCAAGCCGACTTTAGGAGGCAAGTTCACCAAGCTGATGGAATGGATTGATGAAACCAAAACAATGGCTGTTCGTGCCAATGCGGATACACCAGAAGATGCGAAACAAGCCTTAGAATTTTATGCTGAAGGCATCGGACTTATCAGAACCGAGCATATGTTTTTTAAAGAAGGGCGAATTTCTTCATTCAGAAGAATGATTTTAGCTGAAACGGTTGAAGAGCGAGCAAAAGCGTTGAATGAGATATTGCCTATGCAAAAAAATGATTTTTATCAAATCTATGAGGTCATGGGAGAGCTTCCAGTAACGATCCGCTTGTTAGACCCACCTTTACATGAATTCATGCCTGTTAAAGAAGAGGAAATTCGCCAGTTAGCTGAAACGATGTCCTTGAGTTTAGAAGAGTTAAACGGACGCATAAATGAATTGCATGAAGTTAATCCAATGTTGGGACACCGGGGGGTTCGATTAGGAATAACTTATCCTGAAATCAGCAGAATGCAAGTAAGGGCCATTATGGAAGCTGCTTTAGAACATAAGTCGGATAAAAACAGCGACATTCAACCAGAAATCATGATTCCGCTTATCAGCGATGTAAAAGAATTGTCTTATATCAAAGCAGAAATAGAAGATGAAATCCAAAAAGTGTTCATTGAGAAAGGCAAGTCACTTGCTTATCACATTGGAACAATGATCGAAGTTCCTCGAGCTGCACTGACAGCTGATAAAATTGCCGAGGAAGCCGATTTCTTTAGTTTTGGAACTAACGATTTAACTCAGATGGGGTTTGGTTTTTCAAGAGACGACTCTGGTGGTTTTATTTCGGAATACATGAATAAAAATATTTTTGAAAACGGACCCTTTGATACCATTGATCAAGAAGGTATCGGTCAGCTAGTTGAAATGGCTGTCGAGAGAGGACGCATCACCAAACCGAATTTCAAAATAGGTATTTGCGGGGAGCATGGCGGGGATCCTGCATCTATTGAATTTTTCCAAAGACTGGGAATAAATTATGTCTCTTGTTCTCCATTCCGTGTACCCATTGCACGTCTGGCAGCTGCCCAAGCAGCGATTAACGATCGTTAGTTTAATCAAAACATAGGAGCAGAAGTTTTTTACAGGAATAAACAGGCCAAATGTTAGGTTTCCTAGTAGAAAATCACCCGAAAGAAGAAACTTCATTGGATCATTAGTTGATAACTGTTATAATATAAGCTGCTCTATCAATGAGCAGCTTTTTTTATGTTTACATAAACTGTTTTAAAGAAAACAAAGGAGGAGACAGATGAGCAAACCGATTATTAAATTGACTCAACTGAGTTTTAAAGCAAATGATAACTTGATTTTAAATGACATCAATCTTTCCATTGAAGAAGGAGAATTTGTGACGATTACCGGACCATCTGGCAGCGGAAAAAGTACGCTTTTAAAAATAATGGCTTCTATGATCTCGCAAACGGCCGGCTCAATAGACTATCAAGGTAAGCGTCTGGAAGAGTATGATCCGATTGCGTACCGTAAAGAAGTTTCTTATTGTTTTCAGACAGCGGTATTGTTTGGGAAAACCGTTCAGGAAAACCTGTCTTTTCCTTATGAAATCAGACAAGAAACTTTTAACTCTGAAAAAGCCGCAGCTTATCTAATGAAGGTCGGATTGAATAAAACGTATTTGACAAAAAATATCAACGATCTGTCAGGTGGGGAAAAACAACGGATCGCTTTAGTGCGCAATTTGTTGATTACACCCAAGGTTCTATTGCTGGATGAAGTTACTAGTGCACTGGATGCGGAAAATCAATTTATCGTCAGACACTTGATTCGAGAAATGAATCAAACAGAAGGCATTACTGTATTGTGGGTCACACATAACGCTGACGAAATTGCAGAATCAGACCGTGTCATCCAGATTGTCAATGGAGAAGCGGAGGAAAAAAGATGAATTTAGAAATCAGCAACACCTCATTGTTACTGGCAACAGGATTAGTGTTGGTTGCACTGGGGGTTGTTTACAAAGAAAAGCTTGATTTAGGAAAAGACATTCTATGGGGCGTTTTTCGCGCTGTCGTCCAATTATTTGCAGTCGGTTATGTACTTGGATATGTTTTCAAGTTGGACAACACCATAGTCACGCTGGCCATGTCATTGGTTATTGTTTTTAATGCTTCCTACAATGCTGCTAAAAGAAGTCAAGGGATTCCGGGAGCGTTTAAAACATCTTTTATTGCAATTTTAACTGCGACTGCTTTGACATTGGTTATCCTGTTATTTTCAGGCTCCATTGCATTCAGCCCTTCTCAAGTCGTTCCGATATCCGGAATGATTGCCAGCAACTCAATGATTGCAATCGGAATTTGCTATCGAAATCTGAATAGTAAATTTACCGACCAGCGTCAGCAGATACTAGAAAAATTAGCACTGGGAGCGGACTTAAAACAAGCTTCCATTTCAATTGTCCGAGACAGTATTAAAGCGGGAATGTCCCCGACGATCGATTCAGCTAAGACGCTTGGCTTAGTCAGTTTGCCAGGGATGATGTCAGGGTTGATGTTTGCTGGAGTTGATCCGACACAAGCCATAAAATACCAAATCATGGTGACATTTATGTTGCTCTCAACGACTAGTATCGCTTCGGTTATAGCCAGTTATCGAGCCTATAAAGGTTTCTATAATGAACGAAAACAACTAATTGGTTAAAGAAAAAATGAGAAACAAGCCTGAGATTCTATTTCAGGCTTGTTTTTTTTTGAGTGGATCAGGCAAGGAACGGTGCTTTACTAGAGGGTGGGAACCAAAAGGGAGCGACTCCAGATAGCATTCCCTACATACGTATTGACCTTACTGTTAAAGATCGATCATGGGCAAGAACACAAACTGAGTAAGCGATTGGAAGTTTCCTGTGATAACTGATTTATAATGCCTGTCTGGGAGAAGTATTAAAACGAATCCAGCAAATCTGAGGCAACCTTTAAACATTAGACCTAAAAATATAATTCTCTGAGGTTTTTTCATAGAAAGAGTATAAAATTATGTATTGGAATAAGTACGAATTCCTTTCAGTAGAAAAAATTAGTAGCAATATTTTTTTGTTTGATAGTGTTAACGTTAATTATTTTACCTTTGAATAAATACAATGTTATGGTTATAATCGATTCGGAATAGCAGAAAGCGTTTTTTGACAAAAGGAGGATATAGATGGATACTTTGGATTTTTATAATATGAGATTGACTTGGATGGATGGTGGAATCACCTCAATGGATGGTGGAGCGATGTTTGGCGTTGTACCTAAGCCATTGTGGTCGCGTAAATATCCATTTAACGAAAAAAACCAAATTGAATTACCGACGGATTCGATACTTATTCAATATCAAGGCAAAAACTATATGATCGATGCTGGAGTAGGGAAAGGAAAGCTGACAGATAGACAAAAACGCAATTTTGGAGTAAGAGAAGAGACAGAAATACAACAAAGTCTAGCTGAAGTAGGTCTAACAGTTGAGGATATAGATTTCTTATTGATGACTCATTTGCATTTCGATCATGCAGGCGGCTTGACGCATATTGAAAATGAAGAATTGGTTTCTACTTTTCCTAACGCGACTATCTATGTTAATGCAATTGAATGGGACGAGATAAGAAATCCGAATATTCGCTCTAAAAGTACTTACTGGAAAGAAAACTGGGAGCCTATTCAACACCAGGTCACAACGTATCAGGATTCGTTTGAAGTTGTTCCGGGAATTGAGATGATTCATACCGGAGGCCACAGTGCGGGACATGCAATTATCAAGTTGACACAAGAAAATGAAACCATGCTTCATATGGCAGACATTATGCCAACACATGCTCACCAAAATCCGTTATGGGTGTTAGCTTACGATGATTACCCAATGACTTCTGTCTTTAGCAAAGAAAAATGGATGAAAGAAGCGTATGAGAACCAATACAGCTTTGTTTTTTATCACGATGCATATTACCGGATGATGAAATGGGATAAAACAGGTAAAGAAGTAGTAGATTCTTTAAAAAGAAGTAAAAAAGCTTATATTACATTTGATTAAATGAAGTAGCGCTAGTTGAATACTGATTTGTTTAAATCCGTATTCAATTAGTGCTTTTTTTAGTCTTTTTTTAAAAAAATAGAATTAAAGATATTGAAAATTTTGGTGAGGATAAGTAGAGGAAGTTAGAATAAATAAGTACATTCAAGAAGGATATAACTTTTACTTATATATTCTATAATTATAGGTAAGTAGACGGAAGTTGAAGAATGCCTTAAATTAAGTGTTGTAAGCGGTTCAAGAAAATAAGTCTATTAAAACAACTAAGGGGAGAATAAAATGATGAACACAATTCAAAAGAAAAGACCGGTCGACTTAGCAACGTTTTATCCGTCAGATTTATATGAATATTCAAGTGAATTAACAGACGGAGAATTAACTGTTTTAAAAGAATTACGTGAAGCGTTAGAAAAAGAACTAAGACCATTACTAAGCGAGTATTGGGAAAAAGCAGAATTCCCATTTGAAGCGTTTAAAAAAGTAGAAAAAGTTAGAATGATGGATAACCCATTATTATTTGAAGGTCGTGAAGATAAACGCAAACCAAGTGAATTATACAATGTCTTCAGATATTTTGAGTTAGCTAAACTTGATGCTTCTATTGCAACATTCTATACCGTTCACGGTGGATTATTCTACGCAACACTGTTGGAAGGTGGAAGCGAAGAACAAATTGAACGTTGGGCTGGAGAGACAGCGTCATACAATATTCAAGGCTGTTTTGCTTTGACTGAACCAGACCATGGTTCAGATATCGCAGGTGGATTGGCAACAAGCGCAAGAAAAGAAGACGATAAATGGATTATTAATGGTGAAAAACGCTGGATCGGTGGAGCTGGATCAGCTGACGAAATGGCAGTTTTTGCCCGTGACGAAACAGATGGAAAAGTTAAAGCTTTCATCATTCCCGGTAAAGCTAAAGGAGTACACGTAGAAAAAATTGAAGGGAAAATTTCATTACGAATGACACAAAATGGACATATCACGTTTACTGACGTAGAAGTGGGAGAAGACCGTCGTTTACAAAATGTGAATTCATTCAAAGATGTAGCTGGCATTTTGCGCATTACTCGTGCGGATATTTCACACTTAGCAACAGGATTAACAGCGGGTGCTTTTGAAGCAGCATTACGTTACGTGAAAAAACGTGAACAATTTGGTAAAAATTTAGGAGCATTTCAATTGGTTCAAGAAAAATTATCTATTATGCAAGCGAATGTAACAGCGAACTTAAGCTTCTCTGTACGTCTTGCTCAAATGCAAGAAAAAGGGAACTATGGTGAAGTAAATTCATCAATGGCAAAAATGCACAATGCTTTACGCATGAGAGAAACCGTTGCATTAGCACGGGAAGTAGTGGGCGGAAATGGAATCACTTTAGAAACAGATGTAGCTCGTTTCTTTGCAGATGCAGAAGCTATCTATTCTTACGAAGGTACACATGAAATTAATGCCTTAATTGTTGGCAGGTATTTAACAGGCGTAGGTGCGTTTGTTTAAAATAAACGAATGGCTCATAAAACAGAGATAACATTATTCTGTTTTATGGGTTTTTTGACTTCTATTACACAAATAAATAGAACCGTGGTATTCTATAGATGATTACAGATAAACAGATTTAAAACATAAAGGAGAATAAAGGAATTGGATATCACACAATTAAACTATTTCGTCAATATTGTTGAATGCGGTTGCAATTTGTCTCTAGCTGCCAAAAAAATACATATCTCTCAGTCAGCATTAAGTCAGATGGTCACTAATTTTGAAAAAGAAGAAGAAATAAATCTTTTTTATCGAAAAAATGGACGTCTTGAAGAACCGACAGCAAGCGGAGAGAAATTGTATCACTACGCGTTAGATATTTTAAAAATGCATGATGAAATGAAAGATATGATTCGAAAAGAGTCGTCAAAACAAAAAGGTACTATTCGTTTAGGGTTGCCTTCATTGATTTTGCGGGTTTTCTTCTCCAATTTCTTTTCCAAATTTATTGTAGAAAACCCTGAAATTAAAATTGAAATCGTAGAAGATGGCTGTAATGAATTAAGAAGGATGCTTTTGCAAAAAGATTTAGATTACGCTGTCTTGATTGAACCAACTAATTTGGATACAAAAGCATTTGAAGAGCATGTTATTCAAATCGATGAGCTAACAGCTTTTATGTCGACAGCACATCCTTTAGCGAAAAATAAAAAAATTGCATGGAGAGAATTGGATAATTTTCCAATTGCAACGTTCAATGAATCTTTTGTAACCAATGATTTAGTTAAAAGAACATTTAAAGAAAATCAGTTGGAAACTGAAATAATTTTTACTTCATCCTCATGGGATTTTTTGATTGAAACCACTCGTTACACAGACACGATCGCTATTTTGCCTTCTCCGATTCGTCGCTACCTGAGTACCGAAAACTACGTTGAAAAGTCTTTTAAAAATCCTATTCCTTTTAATGTTTTATTGTGTCGTCCCATTAAAAATAGTTATTCGTCTGTAGAAACAGTATTACACGAGTCTATTTTAAGTTACTTTTATCAACCGATAGAATAATATGAAGAGTAAACGCATTATATTGTGCAGAGCTTTTCGATAGACAAGAACGAAAAAAACGACGTCTGTGTCAGTTTTTTTCGTTTTTTTTTGTTGCATGGTAAACGGTTCACAATTATATTAGCAAAACTTATAGTTTTTGTAATTTATACTTGTTAGACCTTTGTTGAAAAACCCTATATGATTTGGTTGTAAACGCTTCACAAGAAAGCATTATATATGAACCTATAAGCTTAATGAAACAGAAGAACAATTATTTGGAGGGAATTTACATGACAGAAGCTGTAATCGTATCAGCATTAAGAACACCAGTCGGAACATTTGGCGGAGCTTTTAAAGATGTATCAGCAGTTGATTTGGGGACCGCTGTTGTAAGAAAAGCTATTGAAAGTATTAATTTAGACCCATCGACAATTGACGAACTTGTTTTTGGAAACGTTTTAAGCGCAGGATTAGGTCAAAATGTTGCTAGACAAGTAGCCATGAATGCAGGAATTCCAAAACATGTTCCTTCTTTCGGCATTAACAAAGTATGTGGATCAGGTTTGAAGACAGTTGCTTTAGCAGCTCAGTCGATTCTTTCAGGAGATAATGAAATCGTTATTGCTGGAGGTACAGAAAGCATGAGCCAATCACCATATGTGCTGCCTGATGCTCGTTGGGGCAAAAGAATGGGTAATGGACAAATGGTTGACACGATGTTGAAGGATGGCTTAACGGATGCTTTTACAGACATTCATATGGGTGTAACGGCTGAAAACATAGTTGAAAAATATCACTTTACTCGCGAGCAACAAGATGAATTAGCTGTTCGTAGCCAAAATAATGCAGAAAAAGCTGTCACTTCCGGACGATTTAAAAATGAAATCGTGCCAATTGAAGTGCCGCAACGGAAAGGTGAGCCAAAAGTTGTAGATACAGATGAGCATCCAAGATTTGGCACAACAATGGAGTCAATGTCTAAGCTGAAACCTGCCTTTAAAAAAGATGGTTCCGTTACAGCAGGAAATGCTTCAGGTTTAAATGATGGTGCAGCGGCTATTATCGTAATGAGCCGTGAAAAAGCAGAAGAACTAGGTTTAAAACCATTAGCTACCATCAAATCATATGCTAGTGCGGGTGTCGACCCTGAAATTATGGGGTGCGGTCCAATTCCAGCTACTCAAAAAGCATTGAAAAAAGTAGGTTTAACTGTTAAGGACTTAGATTTAATAGAAGCGAATGAAGCTTTCGCTGCTCAAGCATTAAGCGTTATTACTGACTTGGAATTAAACACAGACATCGTAAATGTAAACGGTGGAGCTATTGCTTTAGGACATCCAATCGGAGCTAGCGGTGCTCGTATATTGGTTACATTACTTCATGAAATGGAAAAGCGTGACTCAAAATGTGGACTAGCGACATTATGTATTGGTGGAGGACAAGGAGTTTCATTAATTGTAGAACGTTAATATTTAAATTAGATTGTCAAGTCCTTTAGGTACCAGAGAGGAGTAAGAAGCTATGACGATTTCAGCAATAGAACAAATAATTAACCAAGTTGCTGACTTTTCTAAAAAAAGTATTCAACCGGTTGCATCTGAATATGATAAGACAGAAGAGTTTCCAGAAAAACAACTGAAACAATTGAGTGATATGGGTGTTTTTCGGATTCCGATCGAGCGTTTGTATGGCGGGCTTGAAGGTTCATTTAAAGATTTCTTGAACGTCATTCAAATTATTTCAAAAGACTGTGCTTCAACAGCTAGTGTTTTGTTAACACACTCCTCAATGGGAACTTGGCCAATTTATCAGTATGGTACAGAACGTCAAAAGCAAGAGTATCTGCCAGCGATGTTAAGCGGAGAAACACTTAGTGCGCTTGCTTTAAACGAGCTGGGAATGAGCAATGATTTAGAAAACATGGAAACACTAGCAGTGGAACAAGAAGATCACTGGGAGTTGAATGGAGCGAAAGCATTTGTTTCAAATGCTGGAAAAGCTAAGTTTTACTTAGTTGCTAGTAAGACGATTGCTACAGATGGAAAGAAGGGTTACGGCGTATTTATTATAGATGCTGAAATGCAGGGGCTTATTATCGGGAAGATTGAAGAAAAAATGGGAATTCGAGCACTTCCAGTAGCTCCACTTGAATTTGTGAATATTCGTGTACCGAAAGAAAATTTGTTAGGCAATCAATGCGATGGAGAAAAGCAGTGTCAAACCGTCAGGGA
The DNA here is from genome assembly GCF_001483965.1 of Carnobacterium sp. CP1. Classification (NCBI taxonomy): domain Bacteria; kingdom Bacillati; phylum Bacillota; class Bacilli; order Lactobacillales; family Carnobacteriaceae; genus Carnobacterium; species Carnobacterium antarcticum. The sequence continues at coordinate 1,536,170 of NZ_CP010796.1, read as the reverse complement.
CCGCATGCGCTTATCGGTTGCTGCTCAAGCTGTCGGGATTGCTGAAGGAGCTTTTGAACGGGCATTGAATTACGTCAGTCAAGACCGAAAATTCGGTCAAAGATTAATTGATTTACGCAATACTCAGTTCAGATTAGCTGAAACGTACACTGAATTACAAGCAACAGTTGCTTTTTTGGATAAGATAGCCAGCACTCACTGTGCAGATTCTATGCAGATTGCCATGGCCAAATTAAAAGCGGCTGCTATTGCTGAAGAAGTGACAGAGATGGCTATTCAGGTAACTGGAGGCTACGGGTATATGCGAAACAATGATATTGAACGCTATGCTAGAGATGCTAAGTTAACGACCATTTATGGAGGATCCCTAGAAACACTAAAAGAAATTATCTCAAAAAACTGGGTAGATCAAGGATGAAATAAAGTAAGTGTAAATCTTTAGAGGAGTGAAGAAATGGAAATCAAAAAAATAATGATCATTGGATCAGGACAAATGGGTAGTGGAATCGCTCAAGTAATTGCAGAAGCTGGATACGATGTGATTTTAAACGATATTAAAGAAGAATTTGTGCAACAAGGTTTTAATAAAGTTGAAAAAACTCTAACAAGAGATGTTGAAAAAGGCCGCAAAACAGCAGCTGAAAAAGAATCAATCCTTTCTCGTTTTGTGCTTTCAACAGATATTCAAGATGCTGAAGAAGTACAACTAGTTGTTGAAGCAGCAACTGAGAATAAAAAAATTAAACTATCTATTTTTAAAGAACTGGATGAAATAACGGCAAGTGATACGATCTTAGCTAGCAACACATCTTCTCTTTCTATCACAGAAATCGCTTCTGCGACAAAGCGACCTGAAAAAGTAATTGGATTGCATTTTTTCAACCCAGTTCCAGTAATGAAATTAGTTGAAATCAATAGGGGGATGGCAACAAGTACTGAAACAACAGCTGCCGTCAAGAAGTTAAGCGAAAAAATCGGAAAAGTTACTATCGATATCAAAGATTCACCGGGTTTCGCTGTAAATCGTATTTTAGTTCCGATGATTAATGAAGCAATTTTTGCAATACATGAAGGCGTCGCAACAGCACAAGAAGTGGATGAAGCGATGAAATTAGGTGCAAATCATCCGATGGGGCCAATTGCTTTGGCTGATTACATTGGCTTAGATGTTTGCTTAGCGATCATGGAAGTCTTATACACTGGATTTAATGATTCGAAGTACCGTCCTTGCCCATTATTGAAAAAATATGTAGAAGCTGGCTGGCTGGGAAAGAAAACTGGTAAAGGGTTTTATGATTATGCTTCGTAAGGGAGAGAATTAAAAATGACAGAATATAAAACACTTACATTAGAAAAATCAGAAGGAATTGCTATTTTAAAAATAAATCGTCCTAAAATGTTGAATGCCCTAAGTTTAGAAGTGCTCCAAGAGTTAACACTTGCGCTTGATGCGGTTGAAATAGATCCATTTGTCCATGTACTGATCCTGACTGGATCAGGTGAAAAAGCCTTTGTAGCGGGTGCGGATATTACTGAGATGAAAGAAAAGAATGCGATTGAAGGAAGAGATTTCTCTCTATTTGGAAATGCAGTCTTTTCTAAATTAGAACAATTGCGTCAACCGACTATTGCTGCAGTGAATGGTTTTGCACTAGGAGGAGGTTGTGAATTAGCCTTGGCTTGTGATATTCGAATTGGAGCTGAGAACGCAAAATTCGGCCAACCAGAAGTTGGTTTAGGAATCATCCCTGGATTCGGCGGGACACAACGTTTGCCACGTTTAATTGGAATAGGCAAAGCAAAAGAATTGATTTATACAGGTACCAACATTGCAGCTGAAGAAGCTTATCGGATTGGTCTGCTAAATAAAGTTGTGGCAGCTGAAGAACTGATAGATGAAGCTAAAGCAATGGCTGAAAAAGTCATGAAAAATTCTCCATTAGGTGTAGAAGGCAGCAAGAAAGCCATTAACCAAGGGTTGCAAATGAATTTGCAACAAGCTTTGGCATTGGAATCTGAAATTTTCGGAGCTTTATTCGCTACCGAAGATCAGAAAGAAGGTATGGCAGCTTTTATTGAAAAACGCAAAGCTCAATTTGGAAATAAGTAAACCACCAAAATAGCGGTAACTGTCAGGAGGATATGATGATGTTAAGAATCTACGAAAAAATGTATGAAAAGAAAAAAACAACAGCACAAAAGGCTGTTCAACTGGTTGAACCGGGAGAAGGCATTATTTTCCCGATAATGCCAGGCGAACCGCCAGCTCTATTGGAAGCGTTACCTATGAACGGGGAGCTGAGCGGCAACACCTTGTACCGTATGCTGCCAAGCTTTCCGACTGTGGATATTTCTCCAAATAAATTAAAGCAAGTATCGATTTTTTTATCGGGTATGGATCGAAAAGGTTTTAACCAAGGGAATATAGACTTGTTGCCTAATCATTTTTCTGATATACCGGCCTTGCTCAAAAGACGAACAAATCGGCCAGTTATTATGGCAACCGTATCGCCTATGGATGAAGAGGGAAATTTCTCATTGGGCACTAGTCCTTCTTATGTAGCTTCATTGATTAAAGATGCTAAAACTATAATTCTTGAAGTGAATAAGCACATGCCGCGGACGTTTGGTGAAAAAAACACGATTCATATCAGTGAAGTGGCGGCTTTAGTTGAACATGACTTTGAGCTTCCGACATTGCCAAACCCAAAATTAAGTGAAAAAGATTTGGCGATCGGTAAAATTATTGCTGAAACAGTTAAAGATGGCGATACAGTTCAAATCGGGTTCGGATCGATGCCGAATGCTGTAATGGAATACTTAATGGACAAACGTAATTTAGGTATCCACAGTGAAATGCTGCCTGATAAAATCGTTGATTTATATGAAGAAGGGGTCGTCAACAACAAATACAAAACGACTTATCCAACAAAAACAGTTTCAACCTTTGCAATCGGTTCAAAACGATTATATGAATTTATGGACAATAACCCAGATATATTAATGCTGCCATGTGATGTAACCAATGATATCCGCGAAATTGCTAAAATTGATAATTTAAAGGCCATCAATTCATCCGTTGAAGTTGACTTTTTAGGACAATGCAACTCAGAGATGGTGAAAGGAACTTATTATTCATCGACAGGCGGGCAAGCAGACTTCACAAAAGGCGTTAGATTGTCTAACAACGGCCGTGGAATCATTTGTCTCTATTCAACAGCTAAAAAAGACAGTATCTCAACTATTGTGCCAGAACTGGCCCTCGGTTCTGCTGTCTCGACTTCCAAAAATGATATTGATACAATCGTGACGGAATATGGAAAAGCTGAATTGATAGGGAAAACAGTACAAGAGCGAACAGAGTCTCTTATCGAAGTAGCCCATCCAAATTTTAGGGAAGAACTACGACAAAAAGCGATTGAAAAATGCTTTATTACAGAAGCAAAAAATAATGAAAAAGAAGAAACATTGGCAATGATGTGAAATTCTTAAAAAATTAAAAACGTTCTAAGTCTTTATATGACAATAAAGAGCACTGCTTTAGGTTCAAATGAATCTAAGGCAGTGCTTTTTTTCATTAGAGAGATTTTTTTACGTTTATTCTTCTTTTTCTCGGATAGCGCCTTTCAATGCATTTGAATCGGACGGCGGATCGCTAAGAATGTTGCGGACGTCGTCTAAATCTGCTTCAACATTCCAAAGCAAGATACCCACAGGTTTATCGTCTTTAAGGTAATAAACAACTTTTCCGTCGCCGACTTTATTGATCAACGTATCCAGCTCAGGATCTAAGGTTCCAATAGCTTTCCAAGAGATATCAAATACGACAGAATAGAAGTAAGGAGTGTGTGTATAAGGTTCATCTGCTCCGGCCATCGCTTTTCCAACAGCTTCTCCTGAATTTCGCGCATGATCGACGTGTTCGATTCGGTTTTTGCCTAAAATCTTATCTGGATAAGCAGCGATATCTCCGGCGGCATAGATATCGGGATCTTCAGTCCGCAAATACTCATCAACAACGACACCGTCTTCTACTGTTAAGCCGCTTTCTTTTGCCAGTGAGACACGAGGGGAAACGCCCAGACCGCTTACGATAGCGTCAGCTTCTAGTTCGGAACCGTCATCAAGTGTCAATGTTAGTTTATCATCTTCTTTTCGATAGGATGTAGCGCGTTTTCCATTTACAAGTGTGACACCTACTTTTCGGAAAGCTGCTTCATATTCTTTAGCGATTTCTTCAGGAAACTGCTTGCTTCCAAGTACTTCATCAGGGTAGATCAGCGTGACCCTAGTCTCATTTTGGACTAAACCAGCTGCTAATTCGGCCCCGATATATCCGCCTCCAACTACTAAGATATGCCGATTATGGCCGGAAAGTTCACGGAGTCTTCGGTAGTCTGTCCAGTTCCTAAAGAAAATCGCACGGTCATCTTCAGGACCGTCAATTTTAGCTGGTTCGCTGCCTGTTGCCAAGAGTAATTTGTTATAGCCGATAATCGTTCCGTCTTCCAGATGAACTGTGTGCATGTCTCGGTTGATTGCTGTTACAACGGTTTCTAATTCAATCACAGCACCCGTTTCATCTTCTGTATTAAGCGAAACTTGATCCTCTGTAAACTCATCGTCTGTCCATAATTTTTTCGTTAAGGCAGGGCGTGTGTAAGGCGCATCCACATCTGCTGAAAGGATGCCGATTGTACCGATTTTATCCAGTTCGCGTATTCCTTTCGCAGCATAACCGGCGACCATTCCACCTCCAATAATTAAGTAATCATAAGGATGGTTAGCTTGTTGTGTCCGTTGAATATCATTTTTTGGTTGTTTTCCCACTGATTATTTCTCCTTTCTTAGCTTAAATAGTTGCAACTGATCCAGAGTCTACGCGGTAATTAGAGCCATTGACAAAAGAAGCCTTTTCAGAGCAGAGGAAGGCAATAACGGCAGCTACTTCTTCTGTTTGCCCGCGGCGTTTAAGTTCCATATAAGGTCTCTTTTTATCCAGAAACGATTGAATCGCTTCGTCTTTTGACACGTTTAACTCTTTAGAACGTTTATCCATCATGGCATCGGTCATCGGTGTCTCAATGAAAGCTGGTGAAACGGTGTTGACCAGCAGTCCTTCACGAGCATAAGTGCGCGACAGTCCTTTTGCAAAAGCAAGAATCCCGGCTTTTGCACAGCAATAAGGCAATTCATCATCGTAAGGTTGTACAGCATCTTCAGAAGCTATTAAGACAAGTCTGCCCCAGCCGCCATCTCTTAAGTCTGGTAAGAATTCTTTTACCACACGAACAGGTCCGAGCAAATCAACTTCAAGTGTCGATTCCCAGCCCTCCATATCGATTTCATGAAAAAGTCCCTGCGCACCGGTGATGCCGGCTGATTGAACCAAGATATCGATTTTGCCGACTTCTTCTGCAATTTTATCGTGCATCGTTTTCAGCTCTTCGCTACTGGTAATGTCTGCTGCATAATGAAAAAGCTTATCATTCGTTCCCATTTTAGCCGCGGCTTGTTCTAATTTCTCTTGCTTTTTACCCGTAAGAATAACCGTAGTGCCTTCTTCTAAAAGAACACGAGCGGTTTCCCAACCAATGCCCGAACTTGATCCAGTGACCAAAGCTATTTTTCCCTCAATACCTAAATCCATGCTGCTTTCCTCCTCAATGATTTGTCTGCTGATTTGAATAATCGGGTGAATTCGCTAACATTTATCTGTTACTTAAAATGGTACTATTCTATCTGATCAAATACAATTATTACGCATTATGGACATTTAGATGCATCATCAACAATTCCCACTGCAATCCCAGACACAAAAAGGAAAATGTTCATCAGGCTATTATTTTTGTTATTAGTATAGATAAAGTATACTAGTAGTAAGATAACCAAGAGATTAGTCTGATTTAAAGGAGACTAAAGTGAAATGAGGTGAAGAAAATGTTCACAGACAGACGTTTAACAGAAGCTTATAAAAAAGCTAGAGTGGAATATTTTGATGAGGATTCAAAATATGTGTTTTTTAGTGATGTCCATCGAGGAGATGGCAGTATGTCAGATGAATTTACACGAAATCGGAATATTTATCTTCATGCTTTAAAACATTATTATGAAAATAATTTTACTTATATTGAAGCGGGAGACGGAGATGAAATGTTAGAGTATTCAGATTTTAAATACACTAAAAATGCTCACCGCGAAGTATTTGATATCATAAAAAAGTTTTTCGATAAAAAGCGTTTGATACGGTTATATGGCAATCATGATATATTTTTGAAGAATAAAAAATTCGTTGAAGAGAATTACTATACAAATTACGATGAATACAATGAAGTGTTTTTTGATTTTCTTAAAGGGCTTAAACCAGTTGAGGCATTAGTATTAAGAAACTTAGAAACAGGTCAGGAAATTTTAACGGTACATGGCCATCAAGGAGATGCACCTAACGATCAATTTGCGTTTTTTACGATGCTTTCTCTCAAATTTTTTTGGCGGTTTCTCCATGGATTTGGCATAAGGAATCCGTCAAGTCCGATAAAAAATGTCTCTAAGCGGCATAAAATTGAAAAGAACTTTAACAAATGGATTAAAAAGAATAAGATGATGCTGATTTGTGGACATACCCATCGATTTAAATACCCAAAAGACAAGGAGCTGCCTTATTTCAATACAGGTTGTTGTGTCTACCCAACTTTTATTACAGCAATTGAACTTACAGAAGGAAAAATTCAATTAGTGCGTTGGGCAATCAAAGTGAGTCCAGATGGCGTATTGACGATCGAAAAAGAAATAATGAGAGGACCAGAACCTGTTGAAGAGTTTGATATACGATAAGTAGCAATTAATAAAATAAAGCGGAGGCTAAGAGGTAATATTCCTAGCCTCTTTTTTTTGAGAAGAAAAAAATCTTAAGCAGAACTTTCAGTTTTAGCTCAAAGAAAAAACCGATTTTGTAAGCGTTTTTATTCATTCTATATGCCTATAGAATACGTCAATTATCCTAACCGAACAATAAGGGGTACAATGAATTTGTAAAACGCTTACACAAAAAGTTGTTAAGGAAAGGGATGTAGATATGTCTAAAAAAAACGGGACAACATTTAATTTAGATCACATTGTAGAGAGCTATAAAAAAGAATTTCCTTTTTATCAAGTTTTAGATAAAGCAGGAAAAGTCACCAATTCAGAATTAGAACCTGACTTATCAGATGAAGAATTAACGGAATTGATGCGTCGGATGGTTTGGGCAAGAGCCTACGATCAACGAGTCACTCTATTGAACCGTCAGGGAGCTCTAGGAAACTACGCTCCAAGCGGAGGACAAGAAGCCAGCCAGATTGCTACTCACTACGCTTTAGGAGATGGAGATTTTTTTGCGGGAACCTATCGAGACCTGGTTCCGCTGATTTTTCATGGACTGCCGTTAGAAAAAGCTTTCTTATGGTATAAAGGCCATATGAAAGGAAACGAATATCCAGAAGATCTGAATGCATATGTTCCGCAAGTTATCGTCGGTGGTCATATCACTCACGCGATGGGTGTAGCATTGGGAATGAAAAAAAGAAATAAAAACAATATTGTCCTTTCAATGAATGGAGATGGAGCAACTTCTCAAGGAGACTTTTACGAAGGTATAAACTTTGCGGGAGTTTATAACGTTCCATATGTGATCGTTATTCAAAATAACCGCTATGGAATATCTGTTCCGCTTGAAGAACAGACAAAAGCAGAAACACTTGCGCAAAAAGCAGTAGCAGCCGGAATTCCTGGTATTCAAGTAGATGGTATGGACCCATTGGCGATGTATGCAGCTGTATCAGCAGCACGCGACCATGCATTGGCTGGTAAAGGTCCAGTTGTTATTGAAGCTTTAACATATCGTTTTGGACCACATACGATGTCTGACGATCCAACGCGTTACCGTAGAGAAAAAGAGTTAGCAGAATGGGAAGAAAAAGATCCACTGATTCGCATGAGAAATTACTTAATGGAAAAAGGATTGTGGAGTGAAGAGCAAGAAGACGAGGTCATTGAGACATGTAAAAAAGAAATCAAAGAAGCCGTGACAGCGATCGGGAAAGTTGAAAAACAAAAAGTATCTGATTTCTTGAAGAACATGTATGAAGTTTCCCCTCAAAATATACAAGAGCAAATTGCATCGTACGAAGAAAAGGAGATGTCACAAAATGACTGAGAAAACAATTGTTCAAGCCATTAATGATGCCTTAGATTACAAATTGGAGAATGATGAAAACACATTGATTTATGGAGAAGACGTAGGTCCTAATGGAGGCGTTTTCAGAGTAACCGATGGATTGCAGACCAAACACGGAAAAGAGCGAGTATTTGATACCCCATTAGCTGAATCAGGTATTTTAGGGATGTCTATCGGTCTTGCAACTGAAGGATTTAGACCGATTCCGGAGATTCAATTTTCAGGATTTATTTTAGAAGCAATGGACCCTATAATTGCTCAATTTTCCCGTATGCGTTATCGGACAGCTAATACCAGAAACATGCCGATCACGGTCAGAGCACCTTATGGAGGAGGCGTCCATACTCCCGAACTTCATTCAGATAATCTTGAAGGAATCTTGTCACAGGTTCCCGGCATGCGGATTGTTATTCCAAGCAACCCTTACGATGCAAAAGGACTATTGATTTCTTCAATCGAGAGCAATGATCCGGTTATTTTCTTAGAACATTTAAAACTCTACCGTTCGATTAAACAAGATATTCCAGACGAAGATTACCGCGTGCCGTTAGATAAGGCTGCAATCACACGAGAAGGGTCAGATGTGACAGTAGTAACTTACGGTTTAATGGTCAGCGAATCATTGAAAGCTGCTCAAACGTTAGAAAAAGAAGGTATTTCTGTTGAAGTTCTTGATTTGAGAACCGTATCCCCAGTAGATATGGAAACAATCGTTGAATCGATCAAGAAAACTGGACGTGTTGTTGTAGTCCAAGAAGCGCAAAGACAATCAGGTGTTGCAGGGCAAATCATGTCTGAAATCGGAGAACGAGCATTTATGTATCTAGAAGCTCCAGTTTGCAGAGTGACAGCTCCAGATACTGTCTTCCCATTTGGGGCAGCAGAAGCAGAATGGATTCCTAATGCTAGTGATATTGCAAATAAAATCAAAGAAACGGTTGAATTCTAACCAGAAATAAGGAGGGCGTACAAATGACCTATTCATTCATACTACCAGATAGTGGTGAAGGAATTCATGAAAGCGAAATCGTGACTTGGGATGTAAAACCGGGTGATAAAGTAAAAGAAGATGATATTTTAGCAGAAATTCAAAGTGATAAAGCAGTGATCGGTTTGCCATCCCCTGTATCAGGCACGGTAACTAAGATATTGGTTGCTGAAGGCGAAATTGCTAAAGTAGGAGACCCAATCGTAGAAATTGAAATCGACGGAAAAAGCGACAATGTCAAAGAAGATGAAGAAACGCTGCAAAAAGATGATCCGCAAGAAAATGAAGTGGTAAAAGAAGGCACCGATACGGTAGCAATCGAACATGAAGATGTTAGCCACTTAAAACCTGGTAAAGAATCCATTGAACCTAGCAAAGAAGCTGCGTCGACTTCTCGCAAGCAACATTCTAATACTGATATCAGAATGCTGGCCATTCCATCTGTCAGAAAATACGCACGCGAAAAAGAAGTGGATTTAACACAAGTTCCGGCAACAGGTAAAAATAATCGAGTCACACGTGAAGACATTGATCATTATTTGGCTTCAGGTGTTTCAAAACCAGCTGCTGAACCGAAAAAAGAAGCTGTTCCATCTGCGTGGCAAGAAGAACCCGCTAAAACAGCTCCAGCTTCAACTGGAAAAGAACGAAGAGTGAAAATGTCAGGAACACGTAAAGCTATTGCTAAAGCAATGGTAAATAGCAAAGCTACTTCTCCGCATGTAACGGTACTGGATCGAGTTAACGTAGAAAAACTGGTGGAACATAGAGAACGGTTTAAAGTTATCGCTAAAGAAGAAGGAATCAAGTTGACTTATTCAGCTTATTTTGTCAAAGCTTTAGTTGCTGTTTTATCCCGTTATCCAGAATTGAATGCATCAATCGACGAAACAACAGATGAAATCGTCTACCATGATTACTTTAATGTCGGTATTGCAACGAATACTGATAAAGGACTGTTCGTACCGATAATTCGTGATGCAGAACGCAAGAGTCTGTTCACGATTGCTGAAGAAATGGCAGAAAATACGGAAAAAGCTATAAATGGAACTTTAACGAGAGCAGATATGGAGAATGGTTCAATGACAATCACAAACGTTGGCTCAGTAGCGACGAGCGGGGTATGGTCCACACCAATCATCAATCAGCCCGAAGTTGCTATTTTAGGGATGGCAAGAATCGAAGATGAAGTAATCCCAGATGAAAATAGACAGCCCATCGTAGTTCCAATGCTGAAAATCTCATTCGGCTTTGACCACCGGATTATTGACGGCGTAACAGCACAACAAGCAATCAATGATTTGAAAAAGTTTTTAGCAGACCCAGAACTGCTTTTTGTGAAAGGATGATGAGTAACTTATGGTAGTAGGAGATTTTGCAGAAGAGTTAGAAACAGTCGTTATTGGTTCCGGACCAGGGGGGTACGTAGCAGCTATTCGCGCTGCTCAATTGGGACAATCAGTAACATTGATCGAACGAGGAAACATTGGCGGTGTGTGTTTAAACGTCGGATGTATTCCTTCTAAAGCACTGATTCATGCTGGCGAAGAGTACCAATCTTCTTTAAACGCTTCATCAACAGGGATCCAAAACAAAGAAACTACGATTGATTTCAAAAAAACACAAGCTTGGAAAAACAAAAAAGTTGTACAGCCTTTAACCAAGGGTGTCGAACAATTGTTGAAGAAAAATAACGTTTCTATCATTAAAGGAGAAGCTTATTTCGTCAACAGCCAAACCCTTCATGTGATGTTTGATGAAGAAAAAGGACAAACATACAAATTCGAAAAGGCAATTATTGCCACAGGCAGCCGGCCGATAGAGCTGAAATCCTTTAAGTTTGGAGAACGCATCATCGACTCTACAGGAGCGCTGAGCTTGACCGAGATACCTAAAAAAATGATTGTTATCGGGGGAGGCTACATCGGAACTGAACTGGCCGGAGCTTATGCTAAACTAGGAACAGAAGTCACGATTTTAGAAGGAATGGACCAAATCTTGATGGGATTTGAAAAAGATATGGTGAAACTAGTTGAGCAGAATTTCAAACGCAAAAACGTGACAGTAGTTACAAATGCGATGGCTAAATCAGCTGAACAAAATGAACAGCAAGTAACCGTTACTTATGAAGCAGACGGAGCAGAAAAACAACTTGAAGCAGACTATGTATTAGTTTCAGTTGGGCGTCGGCCAAATACGGATGATATCGGATTAGATATCGCAGGTATCGAAACCGACGGTAAAGGCTTTATCCAAGTAGATGAACAAGGAAGAACAAATAAGAAGAATATTTTTGCTATCGGTGATATTGTTCCTGGTTTAGCCTTGGCACACAAAGCAAGCTACGAAGCTAAAGTTGCTGCAGAAGCTATTTCTGGAAGCAAAGGAGCAGCGGTTGACTACTTAGCTATGCCGGCTGTCTGCTTTACTGATCCTGAATTGGCAACTGTCGGATTTACAGAAAAAGAAGCAAAAGAAAAAGGATTTGAAGTGAAAACCAGCAAGTTTCCGCTGGCCGGGAATGGACGTGCTTTGTCGTTGAACAAAGCAGAAGGGTTCATCCGCTTAGTAACAGAAAAAGAGAGCCAGGCATTGCTGGGAGCGCAAGTTGCCGGTGTTAATGCCAGCGATTTGATTGCTGAATTGGGCTTAGCTGTTGAGAATGGATTAACGGCTGAAGATATTGCGTTAACGATCCATAGTCATCCTTCACTAGGAGAAAGTATTATGGATGCTGCTGAATTAGCCTTAGGACAGCCGATCCATATTTAACTGAGCATCACCACAGCAAGAAAATAAGTGAAGGGCTTTAAGAAATCAAGAAATGACTGAAAGTCCTTCCTTATATTTGTTATGGAATTTCTCATAAAAAAAGGAGAATGGATCATGGAAACTGAGAGACTTACCCCTAAAAAGTATGCAATGAATGTATTAAACGGTCTAGCCATTGGGACAGTTGTTGCTTTAATTCCTGGAGCATTACTAGGAGAGTTGTTTAAAGCATTGCTTCCGGTATTTCCTCAAGGAGAATTTGTGTTGAACGCTACGTCCATGTCTAATTCGATGTTAGGACTGGTTGTCGGTGTGTTAGTCGGAATAAACTTTAAGTTTACTCCTATTCAGTCTACTTCTCTAGGATTAGCAGCTGTTTTAGGCGGCGGAGCTGTTCAATTTACTGCAGAAGGAATGACTTTAAATGGTACTGGAGATGTGATCAACGTAGGTCTGACTGCAGCTATTGCAGCTGGATTGATTTTAGTGTTAGGTAACCGCTTAAAAGCCTACACGATACTTTTGATTCCTCCAATTTCTTTAATTGTCGGCGGCGGAGCGGGGCTGTTTATTTTGCCTTATGTAAAGAGTATTACCACGCTTATCGGTCATTTGACCGCACAACTGCTGAATTTCCAGCCAATCGTTATGTCTGTGTTGATTGCCATCATTTTCTCTATTTTAATTGTTTCTCCTATTACTACAGTAGGAATAGCGTTAGCTATTTCATTAGTAGGAATTGGTTCAGGAGCAGGAAACCTAGGCGTTTGTGCTGCCGGCTTCGGATTAGCAGTTGCTGGATGGAGAGTCAATCCTATCGGAACAAGTTTGGCGCATTTTATTGGTTCGCCAAAAGTATCAATGTCGAACGTATTTGCTAAGCCCAAGATTATGCTGCCAATCATTTGCAATGCAGCTTGTTTAGGTGCACTAGCCGCTATCTTTAACATCCAAGGTACACCGATGAGTGCAGGATTTGGCTTTAGTGGGTTGGTAGGACCCGTAAACCACCTGAATATCGCAGGATGGTCAGTAGGCAACATCATTGTGACAATTCTCGTTTTTCTAGTGGCACCTATCGTATTTGGTGTTGGATTCAACCATTTATTTACTAAAATCTGGCCGATTATTTCGCCAGAAGATTACAAATTAGAATTAGCATAGGCAGGAGGCAGCAAAATGATTCAAAGTTTCAAAGAATTGCAGCAAGAATTGATGCAAAAAAAAATGAACCTAAGAAAGTCGCCGTTGTTAAAGCTGCCAGCAGACATGCTTTAGAAAGCATTTTTGAACTGGCAGAAGAAAATTTGGTCATTCCGTATTTGATTGGTGATGAAGAAGCCATCAAAAAGCATCTGTCAGAAATAACGATTAAAAATGCATCGTATATTATCGTGCATGCTGAAACAGATACAGAAGCAGCTTTTAAAGGAATTCAATTGGCAAAAGAAGGTCAAGTCGAGTTCATTATGAAAGGCGATTTGCAGACAGGAACGTTGTTGAAAGAAGTAGTGAATCATGAAACAGGCATTCGCAAACAAAAAGTACTGTCTCATTTAGCTTTGATTGAAGTCCCTGCTTACCCAAAGCTTATTGGAGTAACCGATGGGGGAATGGTTTTAACTCCCGACATTGAACAGAAAAAGGCCATTATCAAAAATGCTTCAGAAGTGATGCAGGCTTTAGGTTATCAGAAGGCCAAGTTTGCCGTTCTGTCCGCTGCAGAAGTCGTACAGCCAAAACTCCCGGCTTCTGTTGATGCTGCAGAACTGACCAAAGAATTTTCTCATGCACCAGACATGATTGTTGAAGGCCCGATTTCTTTGGATATTGCATTAAGCCCGGAAGCAGCCGGCGAGAAACGGTATCAAGGAAAAATACAAGGAGATACAGACGTGTTAGTAGCGCCAGACATTGTATCAGGCAACGCTCTTTCTAAAAGTATGACTCTTTTAGCTGGCGGAAAAATGGCTGGTATCATTGTGGGAGCTGAAGTTCCTATCATTTTGACTTCCAGAAGTTCTTCAGCTGCAGAGAAAAGAAATTCGCTTCTGCTGGCTCTCAAAGTTAGTCAAGGAGCTAATAAGAAAGGAGTATCTGAATAAAATGACAGATCATATACTAGCTATTAATCCCGGTGCTACTTCTACTAAAATCGGGTATTTTGAAGATGATGTCCTGCAATGGAAACATGAACTAACTTATTCTTATGAAAAAGTGGCTGAATACCAGACTATTATGGAACAATATGGATTTCGTTACCAAGACATTGCTGATTACTTAACGACTAAAAATTTGTCAGCAGGTTCTCTAGATGCCGTTGTTGGGCGAGGAGGATTGTTGCCTCCAGTCGATGCAGGGGCGTACTTGGTTAATGATGCCATTATGGATTGTTTGAAGAACCGCCCTATTTTAGAACATGCATCTAATTTAGGAGCGAGCCTTGCAAAAGGGATTTCTGAAAAATTTGGTACTCTTGAATGCCAAGCCTATATCTATGACCCGGTGACGGTTGACCAAATGGAAGACGTGGCTCGTATATCAGGTTTGGCACTGATTGAACGAAAAAGTATCGGACATGTTTTAAATATGCGGGCTGTTTGTATGAAGGTTGCTGAAGACGAGCTGAAAAAACCTTATGAAGAAAGCAACTTTGTAGTGGCACATGTAGGAGGAGGCAGCTCTGCTAGCGCTCACCAAAAAGGGCGGATGATCGATTTGATTTCAGATGATGAAGGATTGTTTTCAGCAGAACGTACCGGCGGACTACCGTTAAAAGAAGTTATCCCGCTGTGCTACAGCTACTCTAGACAAGAAATGACAGATCTGACTAGGAAAAAAGGCGGGCTTGTTTCTTACTTTGGCACAAATGATGCACGAGCCATTGAAAAAAAAGCTCAACAAGGGGATGCAAAAGCTAAAATCGTCTTGGAAGCAATGGCTTACCAAATCGCAAAAACAATTGGTGAGTTAGCTACCGTTCTTTATGGAAAAGTAGACGGTATCATTTTAACAGGAGGTCTGGCTCATTCTGCTCGTATTACAGAATTAGTTAAAGAAAGAACTTCTTTCCTTGCTCCTGTATACATTGTTCCTGGAGAAGAAGAATTGACAGCTTTAGCCAAGGGTGCGCGACGTGTATTGACTGGACAAGAAAAAGCAAATATTTTTCGAGAACTTGCTTATAATTAAATCTTTAAACACAAAAGAAGCTGAGGAGTTTTCTCAACTTCTTTTTTTACTATTATTGAACCAAAACACACTTTAAAAGAGGTTGTTTATTTCTAAGTAGGTCCTTGTCGCTGTTTATTTCATTTTTAACCACCATAGTATTATAGAGCATGCTGTTTTTTTGATGTGAAAAATAAGAGCAGCTAATTTTTTTTCATAAAGTTAACGAAACGGATAGCATGTTCTTCCAAATTTTGATTTTTTTTATAAGCGATGCCTATTTCAAAAAAATTTGCTTTATCTTTTAAAGGAATCCATTTCAAATTTTTAAAATTGCTGATTCTCTCCAATGCTTGAGGCATTAAAGTTAAAGCCTTTGTTGTCAAGGTATTCTGTAAAAGAACTTCCCAATTCTTATTAGTAAAGATTATGTTAGGATGGAACCCAGATTCCGAACAACGTTCGTGGAGAATGTTCCCCAGTACATAATCATTAGAAAAAGAGCAAATATCATAACCTTTTAAATCTTTGATTTCAATAGTTTCTTTTTGTGCAAGCGGATGATCAAAAGGCAAAACGACAGAAACAGTATATTGGGAATGAGAAGTATTTAACCGTTCTATCTCAATAGAGGATTCATAATTAGGAAAAGAAACCAAGCCAATATCTATTTCATTTTGAGCAAGTTTCTCTTGGATTTCAACAGACCCGCTTTGAACAAATGTTAGTTCAACTTCAGGATTCATAGTTGTAAATTGAACGATTTGTTCCATATATTGGATAACGAAAAGAACGGTGATACCCACTTTCAAGTTTTTCTTCCCAGGTTTCATTTTATGCATATCTTCGATTAAGCCTTCAAATTCATCTAAGACTTTTTGTCCGCGCGTCAGTAGCTTTTCTCCTTTTTCTGTTAACTGAAGTCCTTGTTTAGTTTGAAAAAATAAATGAGCATTAAACTCTTCTTCCAATTGTTGAATATTCCAACTTAAAGTAGGTTGTGTGACAAATAAACTTTTTGCAGCTGCAGTATAACTTCTAGTATTAGCAATTGTGATGAAATACTTTAATTGACGAAGTTCCATTGTTTACTCCTTTCCTTTTAAAAAACATTGTCTAATACCTAACAATATTAAACTGAAGACGGTTGCTTTGGAAAACGCTTACTTATATAGTGAGTTTACCATATATCCCTAATCAATGGATTAAAAAAAGATGAGACCATTTTGAAACTTCTTGAAAACCCAAAATTCTAATGTGTGAGGAAACCGAAGATTTGTTTAAAAAATTTATAGTTAGTGAGAATGAAAAATATTGTTTATATGGGTAATAAAGTATACTATTACCATAAATAGAACTAAGAAAAGACGAAAGACATAAAGTGGTATCAAATGAAGAAAAATATTGGAATAGTGTTGTTGACGCTCAGCAACATCCTATCGACGCTAACCGTTTTTGCCATCGCTGGTTTGTTAGCATATCTTAATACACTTGCATTAGAGAACGCAGCAAGTTCAACAAATTGGGATACTCCGATAAATTGGGTAACTATCTTATTTGAATTGGTTAAGTGGTTTAGTTTCTATCAAGTAGTTTTCAAAAAAAGTTTAACCTGGATAAAGATTTATATTGTACTTGCCTTGGTTCTAGTACTGACTAGTGCAGCGTTATTATTTCCATTGTTAGCCACGGTATTTTCTATCCTAGCATTATTTTTATTGTTTTTGGTACTGCTTTTGATTATTTTGTATGCAACTTCAATTGTTTTATTATTCTCATCCATTAAGAAACCAGCAGAGATTCATATTTAAACAAGGTAAAGCTTTAAAAAATGAATAAGGGAAGAGAGGTTATCGACATGAACGTCATATTAAAGGAAGAAAATTACCTTGATCACCTTGCTGTAACATATACTGACTCGAAATTTGAGAAAGGAAAGACGATTATTGGACAAAAAATTGGTGCAAACTTTTTCTATTGCATCTACATAGGTGAATCTTTTTTTGTGGTTACAGCTACTAGTACTGCGACGTTTGATTTTTATGATTCTTTCAAACGAGATATAAGCGAGCTGTTGAACCTAGATATAAAAGAAAACCTATTTACTATTAGAATATTATTAACGTTAAACGAAAAAATAGACGGTCAATACACCATTACGGAACGAAAATTTAAAACGTCAAAACTGTTGCTAACGGATTTTAATAAAAAAAATACGAGAGACTTCATGAGTCATCAAAAAACGGATAATTAAAGAAGCTAGTTGGTTTAGTGAGGTTTTTCTTTTAGTTTAAGGCTTAGCAGAAACCTTAGATTAAAAATAGAATCTGACATTATAGAAAACAATCGTTAATAGGAGGTTGGAGTGCAATGCTATTTATTATTGATATGCAAAATGATTTTGTTGATAACGAAAAAGGGAAATTACCAGTACCTGGTGCAGCCGCAATTGTTCCAAAAATCATCCAAGAAATAAAGAAACAAGAAGAACAAGGCGAATCAATTTATTATACTTTGGATCAACACGATACAGAAGACGATGAGCGTTCTAAAGAAGAAAAACAATGGGGTATGGACTTGTATCTTCCTTTAAAAGAGGCTTTGAAAAATCACACAGCTATTAAGAAAACTTTTCATTCTATCTCGCCGGAAGATGCAGCTGAACTGAAAAAAGAATACGGAGAAGATCCTGATAGACTTATTGAATTTGTCGGTGTTGAAACAAATGTCTGTGTCCTCTCAAATGCGGTGATGCTTCACACATCATTTCCTCTAGCCTCAATTCGGATTTTAAAAGATATGTGTGTGGGTACAACACCTGAACTTCATCAAGCAGCTTTGGATGTTATGAAGAGCTTAAAAATGGAAGTGCAAACTTCAGATGAAACCTAAACATCGAAGAAGTGTGTTCGTTTGTAGAAATCAGGAGAAAGAAACCTTTAAATTAGAAAGGCGATAGCCAATGGAGTATTATATCAAGCAGAAAATATTTTCTTGGAATGACCGGTTTACAATTAAAAACAACCAAGGACAAGATGTTTATTCAGTAGAAGGCGAACTCTTTTCATGGGGAAAGAAATTGCATGTGCAAGATATGAGCGGAAACGAAGTACTGTATATCGAACAACGGCTGTGGCGGTTTTTGCCTACGTATTCATTGTTTATTGAAGATAAAGAAGTGGCTGCAGTGATCAAAGAACTCACTTTTTTAAGACCGCGTTACACAATTGAAGGCCCTTCTTGGAATGTAGAAGGTTCTTTTTGGGAACATAATTATCAAATCGTAGAACAAGGAAGAGTGATTGCAGATATTTCTAAAGAGTGGCTGAGCTGGGGGGATGCCTATGCACTGAACATTAGCGATGAAACCAATGTGTTAGCAGCTTTAGGCGTAATCATTGTTATCGATTGTGTGATGGCAAGTCAGCGAGCCGCTGGCAGCAGTGGTTCATAAAAAGAAAAATTTATCAACACATGACATATAGAGAGAAAAATAAATAATAAAATAAACTCTCTATAAAATGTGAATAAAACTATTAGTTTATTGAAAGAACTTAAGCTCATAAACTAAAAAAACAGGTACTAGCGGTTTTACTCCCTAGCGCCTGTTTTTTATTTAAAACTCTTCATATTCAGCTGGATCTTGATTCTTGTTGCGTCCATCTGGTTTGTTTAAGGCAGAGATCAGAGTCATTTCTTCGTCAGTCAATACAAAATCAAAAATCGATAAGTTGTCTAATTGGTGTTTAAATGAAGAGGACTTAGGAATCGGAATAGAACCTAATTGGATATGCCAACGTAAAATGGTTTGCGAAATAGATTTTTTGTGGGTATCTGCGATTTCTTTGATGGCTTTATTTTGCAAGATATCGTTGGCTCTGCCTAAAGGACTCCAAGATTGTGTTTGAATACCCTGTTCTTTGTTCCAAGCGAGTTGTTTTTCTTGAGTAAAATAAGGATGGAGTTCGATTTGATTGATACTTGGCAATACGTCTGTTTCTTTTTCTAATCGTTTTAAATGTTCTGGCAAAAAGTTAGAAACGCCGATTGAACGAATCAAACCAAACTTTTGTGCATCAATTAAGGCTTGCCATGCTTCTATATACTGGTCTTGTTTAGGGTTAGGCCAATGAATCAAATAAAGGTCATAGTAATCAAGCCCTGCCCGGTAAAGGGATTCTTGGATAGCAGTGACGGCATCATCATACAGGTGGTAACGACCAGGAAGTTTTGAGGTTACCACTAATTTTTCGCGGGGAACAGAACTGCGCTTGATGGCTTGTCCAACGGTTGCTTCGTTTTCGTAATTATAGGCGGTATCGATTAAACGGTAACCCGCAGCAATGGCATTTTCAATAGCATTAACTCCACGTGCTCCTTTTATAGTATACGTACCAAAGCCAATATTGGGCATAATTAATCCATCGTTCAATGTGATTTCTGGAACATTTTTATCCATATCATCTCTCCTCTTAAAATGCTGGTTCTACAATAGAAGTTTACCATGTAAAAAAATGGCTGCAAGGAAATGCTTTAACGGTTTAGATTTATAATTTGAGAAGATTGCAGAACAATTCTTTTTTGGAAAAAGCGCTTAAAAAAATAATAAACTGTCCGATATAAACAAAGAGTAAATTGTCGCGAAAATAAAGCCGGTTTTTGCCATAGCTGAAAATAAGAGAATGAATGAAAGACAAACTCTGGATAACGCTTTGTTGAGAACCAATAATAAGAGGAGGATTTTTAAGTGGTCCGTAAAGAGAGAAAGAATAAAGTGGAAAAAATGAAGTCCCAGAAAAAAAGTATCGGCATGAATGTGGGCATAACCTTGTTTTTAGTTGTGATTATACCTGTTATTATTGTTTTATTGACGAGCTACAACAGTACAAAAGCTTCATTGACACAGCGTGTTGAAACGGGTGAGAAAAGCAGCACGACACAGTTCGCTACTCAATTAGATTGGATCGGGCAAGAATTAGAGGATACGTTAGAAATATTAGCTCAAAAACCTGATTTTTGGGAATTGTCGGAAGATGCTGCACTTGAAGAAAGTATTTCAGAAGATCTATTATTTGTTGAGACGAGTAGTTTATACATAGAACATGCTTATTATGTGCCGGTAGGGGAAGGCATAATTGGTGAAGGACTCGATGAATCAATAGACAATACTACTCGAGAATGGTATCAGCGGGCCGTCGAGCGGCACGGCGCACTTTATTGGAGCGAAGCCTATACGGATGCGGGAACTGGAAAACCTGTAATGACTATTTCTAAAGCGATTGTCCGTGATGGCGAAGTTTACGGGGTATTAGGGTTTGATTTGAGTTTTGAAAAAATCAATAAATTGATTACTTCTTCTCAAGTTGGAAATACCGGAGAATTTTTTGTGATTACTGATAAAGGAACGTATGTGATGGCAAAAGACCCTGAAAAGATAGGGAAAGATGTCTCAGATAAACCACTCTTTACACAAATAGTCGGTCAAGCCGGCTTTGTTCATGACGATGCTTATAATAAAGACATTGACCTTTATTATAAAGAAGTCGATAGACTAGGAATGATCGTTTATGGAGCTGTTCACCCAGAAGAAATGGCTGATGAAAACAAAGCGAGCCTTAATAGCGCTTTAATCGTTTTATTGGTTTCTTTAGTCATTGCGTTAATTGCAGCTGTCTTATTCTCAAAATACATTAAGAAATTAACCACTGCTTTAACGAACGCTTTTAGCAAAGTCCAAGACGGTGATTTAACCGCTCAAATGACAGCAAAAGACATTATGATCTTGCCTAGAATGAAATGGTTTAGAAATAAAAAAGAAACTAGAACAGAAGGAAAAGAACTTGATCGAAATGGAAATGAATTGCATCAAATCGCCCTTTCATTCAATGAAATGGTGCACAATTTTAGAATAATGGTTGGCGGTATCCAAGAAAATAGTCATAAGATAATCGATATGTCGACTACCCTAACAGAGATTGCGAAACAAACGAGTTCAGCAACAGAAGAAGTTTCAGAGACGATCACAGGAATCGCTGAAGCAACAAGTATCCAAACCCAAGATGCAGAAGAAACTTCAGGTAAAATGGAAGAACTATCAAAAGTCTTAGGGAAAGTAGAACAAAACATTCAAAAAATGGGGCAAAGTGCTGATGACACAACAGTAGCCAATGGACGAAACAGTGAGAAAATGTTCCATGTCTATGAAAACTGGCAAGCGAATATTGAAATGATGGTGCAGTTAACGGAAAGCATTAATGTAGTCGTTGCAGAAATCCAAAGCATCGAAAACATCAGCCAAGTAATCAGCGGTATTTCTGCCCAAACCAACTTGTTAGCACTGAATGCTTCGATTGAAGCGGCTCGTGCAGGCGAATCTGGCAGAGGGTTTGCTGTGGTAGCAGACGAAGTCAGGAAACTAGCTGAACAAAGTGCTCAATCCACTAAAAATATTGGGGACATCATTAAAACTGTTCAAAAAAGTTCTCAAACCATGATTTCGAAAATGAATCAATCTTTTGAAGAAAGTGAAAAACAAACACACACGATCGATGAAGCAATCGATTCTGCTAATACAGTAACCGATCAAATGGAAGTTTTAGTAGAAAACATTATCAGTGTGGCCGGTTTAAGCAGCCAAATCGAATCTCATAAAGATGAAGCCGTTTCAGCTGTTGAAAATATTGCTGCATCCGCACAAGAAAACTCAGCTGGAACACAAGAAGTGTCTGCGAATGCAGAAGAAATTTTGGCAACGATGGAAGAATTTTCTGCCAGCATTGCAGATTTGGATAATATTGCTAAACAATTAAATGAAGAAGCCAAACAGTTTAAAATTAATTGACCTTTATTTTGAATGACCAAAGAGTGTGCTGATTTATTCAGCTTATAACAGGAGAAATCAGTGGTGATCCGGCAGTATGGGCAGAAATAAAAAGGTTCTGCCTGTACCAAAGGTCCCACTGGTTTTCTGTTATTCTGCTATGAAAAATAAGTACATCAAAACTCGACAGTACCATAAAAAAGAAACTATGCAGGAGGAACAACATGGAAAAGTTTATTGTTTTTACCAGCGGCGCTCAAAATTTTGCGATCCCGATAACAGATGTGGAAAAAATCATCATGATGGAAGATCCGACAAGAATTCCTGATACCTCATCCTATTTACTAGGAGCTATTCCATATAGCGACCGGCTCTTGCCGATTGTTGATTTATCTGAACGGCTGTTTAAACAGCTGACGCCTTTAACACCAAAAACAAAAGTCATTGTAGCCGAATGGAAAGAACTGAAAATCGGATTAGTGGTAGATGATGTCCTTGCTGTCAATAATTTTGAAGAAATTCCGGCTGATGAAGCAGAAGCGGCTGAAGAAATGAGAGGCGCAGCAAAATATGTACGTGCGCTGTTTAAAACAGAAGCAGGGATCATTTTGGTATTAGATGTGGATGCTCTCTTTTCAACAGAAAATGAAAAAGAACTGATTGAACTCATCAATAAATAAGGTAAACTAAAAAAGCGAACGGTAAGACAAAGGATTGGGGAAAGAGGCATGATGAACGAAATAAAAGTAGGTATCTCAGACTACAAAGTAGCACGGATGCCTCAAACGCTGATGACGATTGGGTTAGGTTCGTGCGTAGGAGTAGCGATCTATGACCCAAAAACAAAAGTCGGCGGCTTGAGTCATATCATGCTGCCAGACAGCAGCTCATTTAAAGGAGCCAATAAAATTGAGAAATTTGCTGATTTAGCGATTCCACAAATGGTTGCAGAAATTAGAAACCAGACAAAAAACCAGAAATTAATTGCTAAAATTGCCGGCGGAGCCAGTATGTTTCAAGTGTCGAAAGACGCGTATAAAGGCAGTATCGGCGATCGCAATGTTTTAGCAGTAGAACGCAGCCTGAAAGAAATGGGCATACCCTTACTCGGCACACATACCGGCGGAAATATGGGCAGAACGATGATCGTAGATTTAACGACATTTACAGTCAAGGTCCGAATGGTCAACAGAGAAATTATTGTATTGTAAAGCGGACAGGAGAGACTTAAAAGATGGGGATCAAAGTGTTGGTCGTGGATGATTCTGCATTCATGAGAAAAATAATAACAGAGACGATATCGGAAATAGCAGGACTGGAAATTGTCGGAACTGCAAGAAATGGCCGGGATGCTTTAAAAGCTATTCCAGCACTTAAACCAGATATCGTGACGTTAGATATCGAAATGCCAGGTTTAAATGGACTGGAAACACTTGAAATCATTAAACAGGAATTTCATATTCCAGTTGTGATGATGAGCTCTCATAGCGGAGAAGATAATACCATCGAAGCTTTAGAATTAGGGGCAATGGATTTTATCGAAAAACCGGTTGATTTGAAAAATCAAATAGAAGAATTTAAAAAAGAAATCGAAAGAAAAATCAAACCACTGTTTGAAACAAAAGAAGTAGCAGGTCTGCTAAAGCCGCTTGCTAAAAAAGCGGCACAAAAAGAATGGCAGCAGGCCGTTCCGAAAAAAGTGAAAGCTATTGTGATCGGCGCTTCTACTGGGGGACCAAAAGCCTTATTGCATGTTGTGCGCAATTTGCCAGAAAGCTTGGATATTCCTGTTTTTATCGTTCAGCACATGCCTAAAGGTTTTACAGCTTCTTTTGCTGAACGGTTGGATATGAAATCAACGGTAACCGTTGTTGAAGCACAAGAAGGTATGCAGATTCAAAATGGAGTCGTCTATTTGGCTCCGGGTGATTATCATATGACGATTGAACAAAATAAGATCAAACTGGATAGTTCGCCAAAAATTTTAGGTGTAAGGCCGGCAGTCGATTATTTGTTTCAATCGGCAGCTGCTGTTTATGAAGAGGCGTTAGTGAGTGTTATTTTGACTGGAATGGGGCATGATGGAAGTGCCGGAATGAGTGAAATCAAAAGAAAAGGCGGTTTTACACTGGCTCAAGACCGCGAAACATCTGTCGTCTACGGAATGCCGGGCAATGCAGTGAAAAAAGGTGTTGTAGATGAAGTTGCCAGCTTAACAGAGATATCTGAAATGATAAATTGGATAGTAAGGGTGAGACAATGAAATTAAACTACGATTATTTTTATGATTGGACTAAAGCAAACCTGAATATCAATCTGGACGGGTATAAAGAAAAACAGTTGCAAAGACGGATTGCCAGCGTAATGAAAAATGCGGGCGCTGTTACATTGGAAGACTATTCACGGAAAATACAAAAAGACCCAGCCGTTAAGCAACAATTTTTAGATTACATTACTATCAATGTTACAGATTTTTTTCGGAATCAGGATATTTTTGAAGAATTTGAAAAGCAAATGCTGGTATTGTCTGCAGAATTTCCTGCGATGAAAATCTGGAGTGCTGCTTGTTCTACCGGAGCAGAAGCTTACTCGATGGCAATGATTCTAGACAAGCATAAAATGCGGACATCAGACAAAATCTTAGCGACAGATATCGATGATACTATTCTAAAACGGGCCAAATTGGGTGTATACAAAACACATGAAATGAAAAATGTTTCAGCAACGGACCGCAACAGTTATTTTGAAGAAAAAGAAGGCAACTATCACTTGAAATCGAACATTAAAAATAATGTACAATTTAAAAAACATGATTTGATTGCCGATAAATTTGGCAAAGGATTCCACATCATTGTTTGCCGGAATGTCACTATTTACTTTAAAAATGAAGTCAAAGAAGAGCTGTATCAAAAATTCAGCGATTCGCTTGTACCTGGCGGACTGTTCTTTACCGGAGCAACCGAAGCTATCTATAGTCCAGAAGTTTATGGACTCAAAAAAGTGTCCGCATTTATCTACGAAAAAATGTAGGATGCAAAAGAGGATGCGGAGCGTCATCACACTGATTGGCACCCATCTTCGCTTCGGCCGATCCATATAAGCACGTATAAAAAAGGAGGGATACTTATGGATGAAAATAGTAAGTACCTTGAATTGTTTTTTGAGGAAACAGATGAACATTTACAAAGTTTAAATGAACAAGTACTTGAATTAGAGAAACATCCAGAACAATCAGAAATAGTCGATGTGATGTTCAGATCAGCCCATACCATCAAAGGAATGGCCGCAACCATGGGCTTTGATACAATGGCAAAGCTGACGCATAAAATGGAAAATGTCTTTGATTTGCTGAAAAAGAAATCCATTCAAGTTAACGAAAAATCGATTGCGCTTATCTTCGATTGTTTGGATACCTTATCAGATTTAGTCGAAGACTTAAGAGAAGGTAATGAAGCCGATCGAGATATTACAACACTGGTTGAGCAGCTTGATGCAGTCGCTGACGGAAAAAACACTGCAGCAGAAGAAAAAAGTGAAGAAGAGCCCGAAGAAAAGGATGAAGATTTTAATCTAACGTTACATACACTGGACGATTCCAATAGACAAGTTATTGAAAGCGCAAAAGAAAGCGGCTTTAATGCTTATGTGGTAGCTGTGAAAGTAGCGGAAGACAGCAGCATGAAAAACGCACGTGTTTTCTTGGTCATGAGTAAGCTGGAACAACATGGAGATGTGCTTTATGTCGAACCGAATGCAGAGGTATTGGAAAACGAAGATTTCGGGACGGTTTTTAAACTGATTTTTCTAAGCAAATTAGAAGAAGAAGAGGTTAAGAATCTTGCATTAGATAACAGCGAAATTGAAGATGTCTTGATTCAAACCATCACTGAAACAACTCTTGAAACAGACGCGCTGATCCATGAGGCAGCCGTTGAAGAAGATGAAAAACCTGTAACCCTAACAGAAGATGTGCTTGTTCCAGACAAAGCAGCTCCGAAAACTAAAGCGCCGCAAAAGCAAGCGATGAATCATTCTGTTCGAGTCGACATTGAAAAACTGGATACGTTTATGAACTTAGTATCGGAATTGGTTATTTACCGTACACAATTGGAAGATATCAGTTCGCAAGTTCAAGCGTCAGAACTGGAAGAGCCGCTGGAACAAGTTGCCAGAATCAGCGCTGATTTGCAAGAGCTGGTTTTAAAAATCAGAATGCAGCCAGTCAGTGCAGTGATGAGTCGTTTCCCAAGAATGGTTCGGGATTTGGGTAATGACTTAGGCAAAGAGTTTGAACTGGTGATCGAAGGAGAAGACACAGAATTGGATCGGACAGTGGTTTCTGAATTAGGAGAACCGTTGATTCATTTGATTCGGAATGCTGCCGACCATGGAGTGGAAATGCCTGAAAAGAGATTGGAACTTGGGAAAAATCCTAAAGGGCAAATTAAAATCACGGCTTATCAAGAAGGCAATCGCGTCGTTTTAACCGTTTCCGATGATGGAAAAGGTGTTGATCCGGCTGCTGTGAAAGCAAGTGCGGAACGCAAAGGCATAGCGACAGAAGGCTTAAGCGATAAAGAATTGCAACAGCTGATTTTTCATGCAGGATTTTCTACAGCTAAAGAAGTAACCAGTATTTCTGGTAGAGGCGTAGGAATGGATGTAGTCAAACAAAAAATCAATACATTGGGTGGAACTATTGAAATTGACAGTGTCATCAATCGAGGAACAGTCTTCAAAGTGAATTTACCGTTGACGTTATCTATTATCCAAGCGTTGTTGATCAAAGTTGGCAATGAAGTATTTGCTATGCCGCTTGGAAACGTTCAAAAAATCATTAAACCAAAATCAGTTGAAATCATTCAAGTTCACAACCGTGAAATTTATATGTTTGAAAATACAGCTGTACCTGTCGTTCGGTTAAATGAAGCATTTGATATTGCAGCTGTTGATGACGAAAACCTTCATTTGATTTTAGTCAAACAAGGCGAAAAACAGTATGCATTGGTTGTAGATGATATCATTAGACAACAAGAAATTGCTATTAAAAAATTAGGCAAAGAATTGAGTATGCTGAAAAAATACCTCGGAGCTACTATTATGGGAAATGGCGGAATCATTATGATTCTAGATATTGCCAGCATTTGCCAGGCTAGTGCTAGTCAGGAGGACGACCTTGAATACTGATTATTCTGTTCTTGAACTGGATGCACTTAAAGAAATCATCAACATTGGCGGCGGCAATGCCGCCACCAGTTTGTCACAATTGATAGACAAGCCGGTCAATATGACGGTTCCCATCATTGAAATGCTGGAGTACTCAGAGCTTTACGAACAAATCATGCCCGAAGATGCGGTGGTTAAAGCCGTTTTGACGAAAATGCTTGGAGATGCAGAAGGAATATTCCTATTCACTGTCGATGAAGCTGCTTCTGACAGTATCGTGACGATGATGATGCCTGATGGAGTCGTTGCTACAGAACAATTAGCTGACTCAGCTTTGCAAGAACTGGTCAATATTCTGGTCAACTCTTTTCTGAATGCGATTATCAAATTATTGGATATTCACCTAATAACTTCTGTGCCGCTATTGACAAAAGATATGTTTGGAGCGATTATGAGTAGTGTCTATTTAGAACAAGGACAATACGAAGAAAATGTTATGATTATTAAAAATGAATTTTACTATGCAGGAGATCGTTTAGAGTCTTCATTATATTTTGTTCCCAAGCCGGGAATATTAGAAAAAATGTTTACATTATTAGGAGTCGGAGGAGAATAACAAATGACAAAAAAAGTGATGGTAGTAGACGATGCAACATTTATGAGAATGAAACTGAAGGATATTCTAGAAAAAAATGGCTATCAAGTGGTGGCAGAAGCTCAAAACGGATTGGAAGCAATTGAAAAATATAAAGCAGAAAAACCAGATTTGGTTACGATGGATATTACTATGCCAGAAATGGACGGCGTCGAAGCCTTAAAAGCCATAAAAGCATTCGATTCAGCAGCTAAAGTAGTGATGTGCAGTGCAATGGGGCAACAAGGAATGGTAATGGACGCCATTCGTTCAGGAGCAGTAGATTTCATTGTAAAACCTTTCGATACAGACCGTGTTATCAAAGCCTTAGATAAAGCTATGTTGTAGGGTGAGCAGATGATGCAAATAATTATTTTCACACTAAATAAGAAGTATTATGCTTTTTCTTCTGAAAGTGTAGAAGAAATAACCAAAAAGATGCCTTGGACGGCTATCCCGCAATCTCCAAAATGGGTTCAAGGATTGATCAATTTAAGAGGAAACGTCATTACCCTGATAAATTTTTATGAACTGCTCTTCCCTACTGATGTATCTGAAGAATTATGTTACAATAACATCATCATTGTGAAAAAAGATGAAGAAAAACTTGCATTCATGGTGGATAATGTTGCATGGGTTACGGAAATAGACCCAGCAGATATTCAAGAGCTTGAGCACCAAGCTGAAGATAAAGTATCCGGATTGATTCAAGTGAAAGATCAGATAGTGAATATAATCAATATGGAGACACTATTTTATAAAAATGAGGGATAGTAGTGAAACAAGTTTTATCACAACAAGAAATTGATTCTTTACTGAAAGCGGTAGAAAGCGGAGAAATTGACGCAAAAGGTTTAGAAGAACAGGAAAAAGAACAAAACAAAGTTAAAAACTATGATTTTAAACGTCCTGCCCGTTTGTCTAAAGAATATATCAGTACATTAAATATGGTGTTTGAAGAATTTGCAAAAATTGTTGGAAACAAGTTATCAACTCAAGTCAGAACCAATGTTGAGTTGCAGCTGGCGTCTATTGAACAAGTCAGTTTTGATGAATTTGTGCATTCGGTTCCTCGTTTTACTTTAATGGGCATGTTTCATTCTAGACCATTAGAAGGGACGCAGATCGTCGAACTGAGCCCGCAGCTTTGTCTGCAGCTGATCGACTTGTTATGCGGAAGTGCTGAAGTGAGAACGACTGGCGAAGAAGTAGTGAAAGAAAACTTCACGGATATTGAAAAAGCGATTTTAGATGATATTCTAGTTGATTTTATTCGTGCATTTGAATTAGCTTGGCGCGATGTTGTCGAACTGGATGTACAATTAGAAACAACGGAAACAAATCCGCAGCTGCTGCAAAATATGTCACCTAACGAACCGGTTGTTTTAGTGACCTTTACCGTTGAATTATTCGGCGTGCGGACATTTGCTAATATATGTGTTCCTTACATATTCTTTGAAACGATTTTAGATAAACTAAGCTTAAAGAACTGGTTCCACACTGAAAAAGGAACAGATCATTCTGACAGCAAAAGAATAGAAGCCAGTTTAAATTCTGCCAAAGTAAACTTAGAAGTTCTTTTAGGAGAAGCTACGATGACATTGGAAAACTTCCTTCAACTGGAACTAGGCGATATTATTCCTCTAGAAGGGAAAACTTCAGATCCGCTGATTATGTCAGTAGAACAACGTCCGCACTATCTCGTGAAACCGGGATTAAAAGGCAAAAAGAGGGCGATTGAAGTATTACAGTATATTGAAGGAGAGACAGACTGATGAGTAACGAAATGCTATCCCAAGAGGAAATAGATGCAATGTTAAATGCACCCACTGAAACAACAGCTGATACAATTGATAAAGACCAACAAGATATCATTGGTGAAGTTGGCAATATAACTATGTCCCAAGCTGCAACAACACTGTCTTCCATTCTTAACCATCGGGTAACGATCACAACTCCACGTGTCACTTGTCTAAAATTTCAAGAAATCATTGATGAAAGCAAAGCACCTAAAGTGGTTACAACGATTGAATTTAAACAAGGGTTGGTTGGCAGCAATTTGTTGATGATGGACATAAACGATGCGATCATCATTGCTGATTTAATGATGGACGGCGATGGCGACGCAACCGGTAAAGAATTTACTGAATTGGAACTGAGTGCCGTTGGAGAAGCGATGAATCAAATGATCGGTTCTTCTTCAACAGCGATGGCAACCATGCTGGAACGGACAGTTGATATTTTGCCGCCTGATGTTGAGGTCTGGAAAGATAATGAAACTGTACAATATGACAAAATCAAAGGCGATACAGTTGTTTGTAAAATTGCTTTTAAAATGACTGTCGATGACCTCATTGAGAGTGAAATCATGCAGATCTTCACATTGGATACCGTCCGGGATATTGCTGCAATCATGATGAGCAGCGATGCTGAAGTGTTGGAAGAAAGACAATTACCGGCTGAGCCGGCACCTGTTCCAACTACACCGGAAACATCAGAAAAAGTAGGGATTCAAACGCCTGAATTCCAAGAACTGACGAGTACCGGTACACTGACCAATGCTCGTAATTTGGATTTAATCATGGATGTTCCGCTTCACTTCAGTGTTGTCTTAGGGGAAAACCAAAAGACGATCAAAGATATCTTGGCACTAGGGGCTGGATCTGTTGTTGAATTGGATAAAATGACCGACGAACCGTTACAAATTTTTGTCAATAATAAACTGATTGCCGAAGGAGAAGTCGTTGTCATCAACGAAAGCTTCGGAGTCCGCATCACCAATATTCTAAGCCAAGAACAAAGAATCAAAAAGTTAAAATAACAGGATGCGAAGTGCCGCAAGGGAGTTTCGATTCAAAATTAGGAATCTTGACGGAAATGTTTCATTTCCAGAAAGATTATCTATTTTGACGAGAAACTGCGGCACGCAGCTCAACTAAAATAAAAGGATGCGGAGAACGCTGAACAGGCATGACAGAAAATTACTTAGTCTCTGTTGGATGTATCATCCTTACAGAGATTTAAGAGAGAGAAACGAAGTGACCTTCTGCGGGAATTTTGTCTATTTTTCGAATGCCTAGCGTTCGCAGCTCAACTAAGAAGTTCCTTATAAAACCGTGTTAGTAATTTCTTAAGGGAGTAAAATTCCTTCCGGAATCTACGCGTTTGCTTGTAGAAAGCCATGGGACCGCCTGGAGCCCTTGGGTCTCCAGGCTTTCAAGCCTCAAACGTAGCGTAAACGCTTCGTAATTCGCATTGAATCCTTTTCATGGCTACAAGCAAACACTATTCCTCCAGAAATTTTGGGATTTCTGAATAGGAAATACATTTATTTCACTTGCTAGCATAAAAAATGATAGAACTCATTAAGTAAGCTAATAATTTTAATTTTCTTAGAACTAAACAAGTCAGACCTAAAGAACCGAAACGAATTGTTTCGGTTCTTTTTTCAATCTCAATGAGAAATGTTTATTGTTTCATTTCATGGTTTTCTGTAGAATGAAATTAGTTTGACTAACTTAATGATCTTTTTTAAAAGAATAAGGTTAAGTTTTTTGGAAAGCAACCGATATAATTTATGAAAAGAGAATTTGTATTCTAATGATTGACTATCCTGTATTTAAATACTAATAAAAATATTTTAAAAAGAAAAACCCGGAAGGAGCGCTTAAAATGAAAATTGAAAATGGCTACAACCAATATATGAACGCTGTCCGCCAAAATAAGGATCATGCCCAATCTAGAGGTTTGTCCCCAAAAATTGAACCAACAGAAAAAGAAGAGTCGGTTCAAGTCACTATTTCAGATGCAGCCAAAAAACTGTCACAAGCCAAAACAACCGAAACTCGTCAAGCAGACATAGAAGTGATCAAAAAATCAGTTTTAGATGGAACGTATTCTGTTTCCCCTGAAAAAATCGCTAAAAATATGATAACTGCCATGAATGCACAAAGAAAGTAGACAAATATATGAAAACACAAACTCAAGTTATTGAAACACTAAAAAAATTCAAAAAAGTCTTATTAGAAGAAAAAGAAGCCTTGATAAAAAACGACAGTGCTAAAGTCGTGGCTGTTATTGCAGAAAAAGAAACCTTTATGGAGGTCCTTCCAACGCTCAATTCAACTGGACTGAAAAAAGAAGACCTGTCAGGAATCGTCACGGAAATCAAAAACCTGCAAGAAACAAATTTGTTATTAACGCAGCAAGCGCTGCAATATCAAGAAAAAATGATGGAAGCCATTACGGACAGCGCGAAAACATCGGGCTCAACGTATTCTAAAAATGGCCATTACAGTGCTGAAAAGCAAGCAACGATTATTGATCAATCCCTATAATGAGGTGAAAGAATGTCAGGTTTATTTGGAACATTAAATAATACATCAAGAAGTTTAGGTGTGCAGCAATCTGCTCTGCAAACCACTGGACACAATATTGCCAATGCTAATACAGAAGGTTATTCAAGGCAACGGGTTTCATTGGTAGCCAGTAACCCATATACATTAACAGGCATCGGGCAATTAGGAACAGGCGTCAGGATTTCTACGATCGACCGAATCGTTGATCCCTATGTAAATAAACAATTGCAAGGCGAGAATTCGTCGTTGCAATTGTATAAACAGAAAGCAGATGTATTGGGGCAGTTAGAATCTATATTTAACGAGCCGTCTGATACAGGCTTGAATAACAGCATCAATGAATTTTATTCTTCATGGACTTACCTAGGTTCAAATCCTGAAACGTTAACCTCTAAAACTATGGTCGCGCAAACAGGGAAAACGTTTACGGATACGATTCATCATATGTCGAACCAAATGGATAACATGCGAGATGGAACAGTAAAAGATGTTGAAAAAAACGTTCTTGATTTCAATACAAAATTAGAACAATTAAACGCACTGAACAAACAAATTTTTAATGTTGCCATTAAAGGCCAAGCACCAAATGATTTATTGGATCAACAAGATCGATTGGTCAGCGAACTTTCAGGAATAGCCGGTGTTGAAACCAGTTATGATCAATACAATCGAGTAAGCATCAGTATGAGCGGTAACGATGTATTGAACGGCAGCACACTTAATACCCTTGGAACAACTGACGATGGGACTGGCAACTTGGTAATTAACGGTCCAAATGGCAAAACAACAGCTATTGAAATCAAATCTGGAAATATAAAGGGTTCACAAGATGCTTTAAAAGTGATCGACGAAAGAGTAGAAGAACTGGATAATTTAGCTTTCACTTTTGCAACAGCTGTAAATACGATTCACAGTGACAATGGCAAAGGCGAACCGTTCTTTACAATTGGTACAGACAGTAAAGGTGCAGCTAAAGACATCAATGTAGATGCAGCTATTATGGATGATGTAACAACTATCAACGCTGGAAAAGACATTGAAAATGTAGTCGGCGGAGATGGAACACGTGCGCAAGCAATCGCTTCATTGCAGGATACGCTATTAGATTTCTCGGATAGTGGGAAAACGAATACCGACAATTATGATCCAACAACGATGAAAATAAAAAATCAGCCAGGCGGCACTAGTATATCTGGAGCTTATAATGACATGGTCACTAAAACAGGAATCATTAAACAACAAGCGGATAATATGGAAGCCAGCCAAGAATCACTGGTCAGTTTATTGCATGCACGAAAAGAATCCATTTCTGGTGTATCTATTAATGAAGAAGTAACGGATACCATTAAATATAAAAGTGCCTTTCAAGCAAATTCTCGGATGATCACAGTCATCTCAGAAATGCTAGATACTTTAATCAATCGTACGGGGGTATAATAAATGAGGGTTACAGACTCCTTAATGTCACAAAATTTTTTAAGAAATTTGAGTACAAACGCTGCAAATGTTCAAAAGTATCAGACGCAATTGTCTACACTGAAAGAAGTCAGTAAATCTTCCGATGATCCGTTGCGTGTGTCTAAAATTATTGATTTAAAAGGCAACGTTACACAAAATAAGCAATACAACAACACTATTTCAGACAGTATCGATTTTACTAATGTACAGGATTCTGCATTAAGCAGTGCGACCGATTCGTTGCAACGAATCAAGACGTTAACTCAGTATTCTGCCAATGATGCTTTGTCTGATGAAGGGCGTCAAGCTAATAAAGCTGAAATTGAAGAAGAAATCAACAACTTTGTCAGTGCGTTAAACACAAAATTCGGGAACCGCTATTTGTTTGCGGGGAAAAATACCACTGAAGCCCCTTTTGAAGTTCAAAGAGACGATGACGGTGTATTTACTGGAATTAACTATAATGGCACAACTGACCCATCCGATAAAGGCAATTTGACTCGAGAAATTGCAGCAGGTGTAACCATTGAATTAAGTACAGATGGGCGTGCGTATCTTAATGAACAAACTCCTGGTAATGACATTGGAACCTTCTTTAAAGATGTGTTGACTGCGTTAGATAAAAACGATACAAAAGCTCTTTCAGGTTTATTGACTAGAGCAGACGATGAAATTGATAATGTTGTAAATAACCGATCAAAAATCGGAGCGATTTACAATAGTCTGCAAGCAACAAAAGGCCGTAATGAAAGTGAAAAGTTAAATTTAGACTCTACTCTTTCTGAAAACCAAGATATTGACTTGGCAGAAAAATATACACAATATATGATGGAAATGACTGCTTACCAATCATCAATGATGATGGGAACTAAAATCCTTCAAACCAGTATACTGGATTATTTATAATATCAAACCATTTTCTAAAGAATATCTTTGGGAAATGGTTATTTTTTCGGAAAATATAAAATAGGGATCTTTTATGTCAGAAGTTTTGTTTTCATCAACTGTTATTTGAAATATTATCACCGGTGCTTATTCATTGATTCAATTTCAGAAAGCCAATTCACTACAATATATTACGGAAGAACGAAAAAAATGGCGTGAAGAAATTAGGAAAATCATGGAAGGAATAGAAAAAAGTGAAGAAAAAAATATTTCTGAAGTATTGGTTCAGTTAAAAGCCAGAATAAATGCTTATGGTCTTTGTTCAGAGATGGATTATTCAAAAGACGCTCATATTTGGAAGCATATTGCAGAAATGGAAAAACAGGAAGCTGCAAGGAATAAAAATGAATATTATTGGGAAGAACCGGATAGTAAACAAGAAGAATATGATGAAAGTAAAGACCTATTGTTAAAATTTCTATCGCTTTTTTTAAAAAGTGACTGGGATCGTTCTAAATATGAAATAGAGGGAAATAAACAAATTCTATTAAATAATCTCTTATATATTACTGCTATTACCTTATACGCAATGATGTTAAGCAAAAAGATTAATCTAGTATTAAAAATAAACAATATACTGTTGGTAAGTATTTCAATTGGCAAGGGACAAGCATTAGCGATGATGAAGCATGGACCTACTGCCTTAAGAAAAGGATTAACTAAAAAACAACGACAGTCTACGAAAAAAGTGGCAACATCTTAAAATAAGATAACGAAACTCGTTTTTAAACTAACAAAAGAAGAACAAAAGAAAATAACTTTCATAAAAAAGGAATATATCTTTTTATGCCCTCTATACTTATTCTTTTAGTAGATGGGTATGCTTTGATAAATGAGAATTTTGATGTAACTTATTTATTATTTATATTAATTACTATTGTTTTATTGCCTTCGACCTGGGGCTGTTACGATAATGAAATTGAAGCCTTTCACAGAAAACAAAATTATTTCTTTACAATAAACCAGTTGTTAACCAATAATAATAAGATTGAAAAAGCTAAACTTGAAACATTTCCTGAAAAGCAGGAAAAATAAAATATAAAAACAAATTTTCTATTAACTGTTCTAAAGTCCTGCCGATATAAAGGATAGAGGCAAGACCTCAAACAAATTTTCCTAGGAGGAACAACAACATGAGAATCAATACAAATACAGCAGCAGCAAATACTTATTCACGTTTAAACTCAGCAAATGCGTCAAAAGCTAATTCTTTAGCTAAGTTATCATCAGGTCTACGTATTAACAAAGCGGGAGACGATGCAGCTGGGTTATCTATCTCAGAAAAAATGAAAAACCAAATCAGTGGTTTAACACAAGCTACTCGTAACGCACAAGATGGAATTTCATTGATCCAAACAGCTGAAGGCGCTCTAAACGAAACCCACAGCATTTTAAACCGTATGCGCGACCTATCTGTTCAAGCTTCCAATGATACAAACTCAGTAGACGATAGAAGTGCTATCGATGCTGAAATGGAACAATTATCAACAGAAATCGATCGTATCTCTTCAGATACTAAATTTAACGGTATTTCATTACTTTCAGGAAAAAGAGACTTAAATATTCAAATTGGAGCAAATTCATCTGACAAAGCTTTAACAATTCAAACAGTTGATGCTAGTTTTGCAGGGATTGCTGTGACT